>JABCNZ020000063.1 GCA_013333845.2 Candidatus Saccharimonadota bacterium | reverse complement strand
TATCAAATCACACGAAAGGTGAGTAATGAGTCTGAGTCGAATCGGAAAACTGCCGGTGGTTATTCCGGCCGGTGTGACAATCACGGTTGACTCTGGTGATGTGGTCGTAAAGGGCCCGAAAGGTGAATTGACACAATTCATCACGCCAGCAGTTGAGGTGAAAGTCGAAGACGGACAAGTCACGGTTTATCCGAAGGATGAGTCCAAAACTGCTCGCGCCCAGCACGGTCTGATGCGCGCGCTGATCAACAACATGGTAATCGGCGTTACCAAGGGTTACGAGAAGCGTCTTGAGGTCAAAGGCGTCGGCTTTCGCGTGTCGTCAAGCAACAACGAGCTGACGATGAGCTTAGGTTTCAGCCATGAAGTCAAGTACAAAGCACCCGAAGGCGTCAATGTGAGCAACGAGAAGATGATCATCGTCGTCTCTGGTATAGACAAGCAAAAAGTCGGCCAAGCAGCCGCCGAAATCCGCGCGCTCAAGAAGCCGGAGCCATACAAGGGCAAGGGTATCGCTTACGTCGATGAACAAATTTTGCGTAAAGCAGGAAAGGCAGGTAAGAAATAATGTCTAATTCACTTTCGCACAAACTATTGAACCGCAACTTGCGCAAGAACCGCGTTCGCGCCAAAGTTAACGGTACGCCAGAGCGCCCGCGCCTCAGCGTCGTTATCAGCAATATGCACGTTAGCGCTCAGCTAATCGATGATGCCGCTGGTAACACCCTAGCAGCGGCCACTACTGTCGGCAGCAAGACTAAGGGCACGATGACCGAAAAGTGTTCCTTAATCGGTACTGAAATCGCCAAAAAAGCCAAGAAAGCAAAGATTAACGCAGTTGTATTCGACCGCAACGGCCGCCAGTATGCTGGCCGCCTAAAAGCTCTGGCCGACGCAGCTCGCAAGGAAGGATTGGAGTTCTAAAATGGCCGAAGCCAAAGAACAAACCACGCCCCGAGACGACAAACGCGCCCCGCGCAGCCGCCGTCAAGGTCGAGGCGGTCGCCGCGATGACCGGCGCAATCAGCGCGATGACGCGCCTAAAGAATTCGAAGAAGTAGTAATCAATATCGACCGCGTGGCGCGTGTCGTCAAGGGCGGCCGCCGCTTCCGTTTCAAAGCGCTAGTCGTCGTCGGTAATCGCAAGAACAAGGTCGGCGTCGGCGTAGCCAAAGGCGCTGATGTCCAGGCAGCCATTGCCAAAGCTACCGCTATCGCCAAGAAACACCTGGTTACTATCCCGGTAGTCAACGAAACCATTCCGCACGATATGGAGGTCAAGCTTAGCGGCGCCCGCGTCCTCATCAAGCCAGCAGCGCCGGGCACCGGTATTATTGCCGGCGGCGTGGTGCGCGCAGTTATCAGCGTGACTGGTATCCGCAATCTGCTATCTAAGAGCTTAGGCAGTACCAACAAAGTCAATATTGCTTACGCAACTGTCGAAGCGCTGGCTGGCTTAGTTCCGCGCGAAAAGTGGGTTGGCGCTGAGAAAAAAGCCGAAAAAGCAAAGGTAGCCGCCAAGGAGGAGAATTAATATGAAGTACAATCAGCTCCAAGTTTCGGCAAATAAAGACCGCAAGCGTGTTGGCCGCGGTATCGCTGCTGGCGGCGGCAAGACCGCTGGCCGCGGTACCAAAGGTCAAAATGCTCGCACTGGCAAAAAGCTTCGCAGCACATTCCAGGGCGGCCAGAACGGCATTGTTACCGCTATTCCAAAGGCGCGCGGCTTCAAAAGCTTGCGCATACCAGCTCAAGTGGTGTATAGCGACCGCTTGAATGATTTGAAAGGCAATGTCGACAACTTTACACTATACGAAGCCGGCCTAATAACTACGCCGTTTCACAACGTCAAGGTGATTGCCCGCGGCGACTTGACCGCTAAGATTACTCTGCAAACGCAGGGCGCATCGCAAAGCGTGGTCGCTATGCTAGAGAAAGCCGGCGGCGCTTTTGAAAAAGCTGCCGTACCACCGCTGCCAAAATCTGCCAAGCAAGCCGAAGCAGACGACAGAGCTGCCTAGCCCAGCCGAATAAGATAGCTCGCAACAGCTCGCAATCTCACAACGAAACGCTCTCTCTGGAGGGCGTTTTGCTATTATTAGCCCAATACTGTATACTGTGATAAGTTAATGAATTGTTAGTAGCTAGAGGGGCTAGATAATGAATTGGAGAATAATTTTCCGCTCACTGAAAAATAAAGATATGCAAAAGCGCTTGCTAATCGTCTTCGGGCTAATTGTAGCGTTTCGCTTCATGGCGCACGTACCAGTGCCGCTGGCTAATCCAACCGAGCTGCGCACCGTCATCCAAAGCGTTATTGGCAGCAGCGACTTTGGCGGATTTCTTAATCTCATGAGCGGCGGCGCGCTCAGCCAGATTAGTATTGTTCTGGTCGGCATGAGTCCATTTATCACTGCTAGCATCATCACGCAACTACTCACCAAAGCAATCCCGAAGCTAGAAGAGCTGCATAACGACGGCGAATCAGGCCGCCGCAAAATCAACCAGTGGACACGCGTCGTTACTGTGCCGCTAGCTATCGTTCAATCTATCGCTTTTGTTTACATCCTACAGCAATCCGTCCTGGCGAATTCGTCAACCGGCACCACTGGCACCTCGATTTGGCAGTGGGCAATTTCGGTAACCGCTATGACTGCCGGCTCAATCTTGCTGATGTGGATCGGCGAGCTGATCACAGAACAAGGAATCGGCAATGGCATTTCGCTTATCATCTTCGCTGGTATTGTTAGCCAGCTACCGAACACTTTTGGTACGCTAATTAACTCGCTATTAAGCACCACCAAGGGCAAACTTAGCATCTTTGGCTGGTTTGATGTACCAGTCGATCCAACAACGTTCTGGCTGCTGCTAATTCTCGGTACGGTCGGTTTGGTATTGCTATACTTCTTGGTCAAGATTAACGAAGCGCAGCGAGTCATTACCATCAATTACGCTAAGCGCGTCGCTGGCAACACTAGCTATGGCGGCGTCAAAAGCATTTTGCCGATTAAGCTGATCGCTGCTGGTGTTATTCCAGTGATTTTCGCGGTGGCTTTCCTCAGCTTGCCAGCATTTGTCGGCCAAGTTATGCGCGCTATGCCTGGCGCCAACCACACTATCGCCAACAACCTAATCAAGTGGTTCCAAACGCCAACGGCGGCCAGCTTCAGTAACGGCGACTGGACGGTAGCGATTTATCCAATTTTGTACTTTGTGCTGGTTATCGCCTTCACTTATTTCTACACAGGTATCGTCTTTAACGCTAACGAAATTTCCGAAAATCTGCAAAAGCAAGGCGGCTTCATCGCCGGCATTCGGCCAGGCGCTCAAACCGAAGAATATTTAACGCGCACTGTTAACCGCTTGATTTTGTTTGGCTCAATCGCTCTTGGCATTATTGCTATCATGCCGTTCGCCATTGACTATATCTTTGCGCAACTCGGACTCAACGTTTCGAACTTGTCGATTGGCGGTACCGGACTACTGATTGTAGTGACTGTCGGCCTCGAGACGCTGCGGCAAATCAATTCGCGCGCTCTGATGGTGACCTACGATGACTTCAGTATTGACGACCTCGACGACGGCCAGACAAAGAAAAATCGGCGCAAACTTCTGCGCCTGCGCCGAGCAGCATAATCTGCAATTTGCATTTTGAAGATACCTGCATCATAATATATCTGTATAATCCTCTCTTTCCTGAAAATAGAGAGGATTTAAAGCCCCGGTCCCGATCGGTTGAACTATATCCCGGTCGGGACTGAGCCAACACCTCTTAATTATATTTAACAAATTTGCCAAAATGCATTTACAAATGATGTAAAATCCGCTATAATGGTTAGCTGTATATCTATGGCGAGTCAAAAGGAAGTCATCAAATTGCGCGGCAAGGTAGTGGAAGCACTGCCTAATACTCAATTTGTTGTCGAACTAGAGAACAGCCTAACAATTATCGCTTACATCAGCGGCAAGATGCGTAAGCACTACATCCGCTTGGTCCCAGGCGATAACGTAGAAGTCGAGTTGAGCCCTTACGATCTCACGAAGGGCAGAATCGTCTTCCGCGCACGCGATTAATAACGCAGAGTTGCTCCTGATATCAAGCATCTCTCATTAAAAACAGGTTTTTCCTGTAGAAAGTTGTACGCTCATGAAAGTTAAACCGAGTGTCAAGAAGATAGGTCCGGGTGATCAGTTTGTTCGCCGCAAAGGCCGTATCTACGTTATCAACAAGAAAAACCCTAAGCACAAGCAAAGGCAGGGTTAAGCATGGCTCGAATTGCTGGGGTAGTCATCCCAAGTGACAAGCAGGTACAAATCGCCCTTACCTATATCTATGGTATTGGGCCGAAGTACTCTCGAGACATCCTTGCGGCGGCTAAAATCAAGCCGACCACTCGGGTGAAAGATCTCACCGAGGCTGAAGAGCAGAAGCTTCGCGACATTATCGACAAAGATTATGTCACCGAAGGCGATCTGCAGCGCCTGGTGACCAACAATATCAAACGCTTAAAGGACATCGGTTCTTACCGCGGCCTAAGGCACAAAAACGGTTTGCCGACACGCGGCCAGCGGACTCGCACCAATGCGCGAACCCGCAAAGGCAAAGCAATCGCCGTCGGCGGCACGCAGCCAAAAGCAGCAAGCAAGACTTGATAAGGAAGGACTTAAATAATGGCAGAAGCTAAATCAAAAAAGAAGCAGCGCCGATCAGTCCCGACCGGTCAGCTGCATGTCCAAGCGACATTTAACAACACGATTATCACCTTTGCCGACAGCAAAGGCAATGCGTTGACCGCCGCCAGTGCTGGCGCTTGCGGTTTCCGCGGCAGCAAAAAAGGCACCGCCTATGCAGCGCAAATTGCTGCTGAAAAGGCCGCCGAAGCTGCTAAATCAACCTATGGTTTGCGCACCGTTGACGTCTTTGTCAAAGGTGTCGGCCTAGGCCGCGACGCGGCAATCCGCGCCATAAGCAGCTTTGACATTTCAATTAACAGTATTAAGGACGTAACGGGCGTACCGCACGGCGGTGTTCGTCCGCGAAAGGCAAGGAGAGCGTAATGGCACGAGACACTAGCCCAATCGTCAAACAGAGCCGTCGCGAAGGAGTTGCACTGCATCCTAAAGCGCACAAAATCCTCGCGCGCAAAAGCGGCATCCCGGGCGAGCACGCTCATGGCCGCCAGGGCAAGCAGAGTATGTACTCTCAGCAGCTGCGCGAAAAGCAGAAAGTCCGGCGCATGTACGGTTTATTGGAAAAGCAATTTGCTAAGCTGATGAACGAAGCGACTCGCAAACCAGGTCTTAGCGGCGAAAACTTACTACGCTTCCTAGAGTTGCGTCTCGACAACGCCGTTTACCGCGCTGGTTTTGCTACTAGCCGCCGCCAGGCTCGCCAGCTGGTTAGCCACGGACATTTCGAACTCAATGGCCGCCGCGTCGATATTCCGTCGATTCGCGTCAAGGCTGGCGACGTAATTACTGTTCGCCCGAAGAGCACCAAGTCTGGCTACTTTACGGCGATCAACGATATCTTTGGCAATACCACTCAGGCGCCGCTTAGCTGGCTAAAGGGAGATATCAAAAAGCTAAAAATCGAAATTACTAGTGAACCAAAGCGCGAAGAGGCCGAAGCGGGCATCAACGAGCAGCTAATTGTTGAGTACTACTCACGTTAAAAAGGGAGGAAAGATTAAAATGTCTAAAGTTATTCACAACCCAGCGCTCGCCAAG
>JABCNZ020000062.1 GCA_013333845.2 Candidatus Saccharimonadota bacterium | reverse complement strand
GTTTGGTCATCAAAAAAGCGACCACATGCTAGTCGCTAAACTTCTACAAATAAGCTTCGAAACCTATCTGCGCATATGGCCGCATCAGCGTTTCGAAGCATTATTTGTATATGCTTCTTTGTAGAAGTTTAGCACTGTTATTGTAACAGATGAGATATAGGAGCGCAAATATACAATTGTCTCTGTGTGAGAGAAAATCTGCTGCTGTGTCTACCTGTCTTTACGCGTCGCCACCGCAAACCACATAAAGTAATCCTCCAACGATTCATCCTCCATGCCGGCGAATAGTTCGCGGGCGCGCAGGACTTCGCGGAGTTTTGGCGATTTTTGGCGGGCAAGCTGTTCGGCGGTGGCGTCCAATAAGTCCAAGCCGCGCCGCCAGGCGCCAGTCATTGCCGCCGTATCGCCGCGGCGCCGGGCGGCAAAGGCTCGCCCGACCTCCGAGCCGATGTTGCCCATTTGCTCAAATATTGTTAAGTTCTGCCACTTTTGCTTGTCAAATACATACTTACTCATGGATGACTCCAGTGTGTTTATGTAACCACGCTGCCAACTCCCGCCAAACGTTTGCCGTCAACTCCGCCTTCTCTTCATCGGTCATTTCGGCGAGCGTCTTATCATGATTATCCGGCAAGAAATATGTATCGTAATTGCGGCCGTTATCTCCGCGCGGTTCTTTGAGCAATACGCCGTGCAGTTTTAAGGTAAACGTCTGCGGTTTGTTGCCGTCAAAATAAGTGATTGTACGCTGCGTGTACGCCCGAGTGCCGCCGCCGAGCAGCTGAATTATCCTGTCAATACCGATAGTGTCGAGCGCGTATTTGGTGTAAACGCCGGGAAAGCCTTTCAGCTCGTCGATGAACAGGCCTGAATCCATCACCACCAGCGGACGTTTAAGTAGATCGTAGTACTTTAGCGCCTTATCGACAGAGACGGCTGTTTGGTCGTCGGATTGGATTTCTGGCACGTCGGGCAGGGCTTCGTCTGGCGCAATCAGGTTGACGCCTGTTCCAGCCAGTGCTTGCTTGGCTCCGGCGAGTTTATATTTGTTGGTGGTCGCGTAGGTGAGGTTCATGAGTATAGTGTAACACCTCGCTGTCTTAACCAAACCTCACCACAAACCGCATACCCCGCCCGTGCGGCGTAAAGTCGTAGTCCAAACCTTTGACGTCGAGTAGCATTTTCACCGTGTAGAGGCCGATGCCGCTACTGTCGGTGTGTTGCTTCGCACCGTCAGAACTGCGATAAAACGGATCAAAGATGTGCTGGAGTTGTTGTTTGGTGAGTGGTTTGCAGGCGTTTTCGATGGCTAGTTCGCGCTGGTCGCAAGTAATTTTTATGACTCTGCCGGCGTCGCCGTGGCGCACTGCATTTGATACCAAATTCGAAATGACATGGCGCATCATGTCGCGGTTCGCGCGAATGGTTGTCGGACGCGCATCGACCGTGAAAGTCATGCCGCGCATTTTTGCCAGCAGTGCATAATCATCAACCACCTCGGCGATTAGCTTATCAATCCTCAGCCGCTTTTCCTGACGCAGAGCCTGCTCAGCGACGCTGCCAGAGTGCAAAACGTCATTCACCATTGCCGCCAAGCGATCAACCTGCGCCACCGATTTCGCTAGGTACTGATCGCGATCTTTATATTCGCCGATGTTGAGCTGCATGTTTTCAAGCATAATCCGGAGGGCCGCTAGCGGCGTTTTCAGCTCGTGCGAGGCCGCTCGCAAAAAAGCAATCTTCTCTTTCTCCAGCTGCGTGATCCGCTTATTTTCATGCTTCAGCGAGCGAATCGTCTGCCACAGGTTTTGATAGAGCTCATTAATATTTCGCCCCAGCACGCCAATTTCATCACGGCTATTCACTGGATAATGCGCACCCTTTTCCAGCTGCTGCATGGTCGTCGTCACTGCCGCCATCTGGCGAATCGGCCGTGTCACAAAGCGGCTATAAATGTACGAGAAAATCAGCGCCACCAACAGCGAGCCGAGCATGGTATATGGCAATACGTGCAGGGTGGCGAGTTTGGCCTGAGTAACGGGCGCTACGTCGGCCAGCAGCTTGACCGTAATCGCTCGCCCCTGTTTATCCATCACACTACCCTGCCGCAAAATCACCGAGCGTGGATCGACCGTTTGCCCGTCAGCAATTTTCACCACGCTGGTGTCAACCGATTTACCACTGTCCGTCACGATGTTGATCGACTGAAACCCTTGAAAATACTGGTCGCGCCCGTCAATTGTCAGCGTGATATTAACATTTTTCACCTGAGCAAACTCTTGGCTGATCCGGCGCATTTCCTCGGTCGATTTACCGCGTAGTTCAGCCACGAGCGTCGTGAGATTATCCGCCGCCTCGCACTCTTTTTGCTGCAAATAAAATTGCGGCATCAAGGTATAAATCAGCGCATGCACCAGGATGATCAGCGCCGCAAATAGGCCGATTGATACCAAAAATGTTTTGGGAAATAATTTAAGATTCTTCATAGCGATAGCCCACTCCCTTCACCGTAATGATGCAGTCCAGATGCAATTTTTTGCGTAAGTTTTTGATGTAAACGTCGATCACCCGGTCGAACGGCACCTCGTCATCACGCCACAGCTTGTCAATGATGGCCTGCCGACTCCAGACCATGTTTGGATTATCGACGAGCAGTTTGAGGAGCTGCACCTCCTTGGGCTTGAGGTGCGCATCTGTATCATCATAAAATCCCTGATAGGCCATAAAATCCACCGAGGCCAGGCCGCGCTGCCACAAGGTTTTTTTGACAGGCTGCTGGCGGCGAAGTAGCGCCTTAATCCGCTTCTCCAAAATCACCAGCGAGAATGGCTTACTCATATAATCATCCGCAAGCTCGTCAAAACTCGCAACTTGCGTCGGCTCATCATGCAGCGCCGTCAACATTAGTACCGGCACGTCACTAATCTGGCGAATTTGATGCAATACTTCAATGCCACTCATCCCTGGCAGCATAATATCGAGAATAATCACATCCGCCCCGGCAAATTTTTCCAGCGCTTCCTCGCCGCTGGTCGCCGTCACCACCGTAAAGCCGCGCTGGCGGAGGAATTGCTCGGTGCCAGTGCGCAGGGCGGGCTCGTCTTCAACTAGAAGGATTCGTGATTTTATTGTGTTACCCATTTCGGTTAATCTTGGATGCTATCCTCCTATGTTTTGAATTGGCTTGCGCTCGATATTCGGACAACAGTACTTGGTAATTCTGTGGTTAGTCAAGCTACCAACGCGATAATTAGTTAATTACAATTATACCTTACCAAAGTAATTTGTCTACTTAAGTCTGGTCTAACGCCCCGTGACATTAAGTGTCTATTAAACTCACTGCACAATAGGATCAGCCGAGACAAGATTATTGACTTATTTTAGCTACTCTGCTACCATTCATAATGCACTATAAAGCGTCCGAGTTCCAGTCACGCCGGAACGAGCTGGGTGTCAAAATACACCACGGGAGTGAAGCCGTAAAGTCACACAACCGAAATCGCGATCCAT
>JABCNZ020000061.1 GCA_013333845.2 Candidatus Saccharimonadota bacterium | reverse complement strand
CTTGTGTTTGACGGTATAATGCACAAAATTCGAGCCAATGAATCCCGCGCCTCCCGTGACTAGCATCTTTGTCATAAGTATAGTATATCAGGTATAATAGGTAATCGACAGAGGAGGATTATGAGAATAGTAATTGTTAGCGGCTATTTCAATCCGCTGCACGGCGGACATCTGGATATGATTGAGGCGGCAGCGGCTATGGGCGACAAGCTGATTGTAATTGTTAATAATGATAAGCAGCAGCTACTTAAAAAAGGCAAGATTATCCTGGATGAAAGTAATCGGTTGCGGTTAATGCGGGCGCTAAAGGGCGTCGATCAGGTTATTCTATCAATCGACGAAGATCCAACACAAATTAAGTCGTTGGAAATGGTTGCCGGCCAGTATCCGGGTGATGAACTGATCTTTGCTAACGGCGGCGATCGTGATACCGAAAAAGCTATTCCCGAAGCAGATGTTTGTAAAAAGTACAACATACAGATGCGTTTTGATGCCGGTAAGGGTAAGCCAGATTCGTCGACGCGAATCAACCAAGCGACAGGTAAAGAGTAGACGAACGCGAGCTAGAAGAAACAAGTTGTTATTGGCTTGTCGTTAAATAAATCGCCACAGCTACTATTCAGAAAAACCGTTTGGATTCTGAGATTGCCAGCGCCAGCTATCAGCACAAGCCTGTTCAATACTTAATTCGGCTCGCCAGCCTAGTTCGTGCTCAGCTTTGCTGCAGTCAGCGTAGCAAGCAGCGATATCGCCGGCTCGCCGCGGTTTGATTTCATATGGCAAGTCACGCCCGCAAGCTTTGCTAAATGCTTTGATAATTTCTAACACCGATGTGCCGCTTCCAGTACCGAGATTATAGACATTAGCCCCGGCTCTCATATGCTGCAGAGCAGCGACGTGGCCGCGCGCTAGATCAACGACGTGAATATAATCGCGTACACCCGTGCCGTCTGGCGTGTCGTAATCGTCTCCGAAAACACCGACACTTTGCAGTTTGCCGACAGCAACTTGAGCGACGTAAGGCAATAAATTGTTTGGAATACCGTTTGGATCTTCGCCGATTTGGCCTGATTGATGAGCGCCAATCGGGTTGAAATAACGCAAGATTGTTGCTTCAAAAGCTGGATCGGCCGCGCAGTAGTCTTGTATGATTTGCTCGATCATGTATTTAGTCTTGCCATAAGGATTGGTTAAGCCTACGCCGACTGTCGAAGTTTCGCGCAATGGTAACTCGCTAGGGTTACCATAAACAGTTGCTGAACTCGAAAAGACCAATTGCTTAACGCTATGTTTCCGCATCGCTTCAAGTAGCACTAGAGTCGAGACGAGATTATTATCGTAATATTCTAGCGGCTTGGCGACCGATTCCCCGACAGCCTTTAGTCCAGCAAAATGAATAACTGAATCTATATCGTATGTTGTAAAAATATCATCAAGCGCTGATTTATCGCGAACATCTGCCTCTACAAATGGAATTTCGCGCCCAGTTATTTGCTTGACACGTCGCAAACTCTCGCGGCTAGAATTGGCTAAGTTATCGATTACCACCACTTTAAAATTATTATTGATAAGTTCGATCAGTGTGTGGCTGCCAATATAACCTGCGCCGCCAGTGACTAAAATTGTTTTCATACTATATATTGTATAACATTAAGTAAACAAAACCCTTAAAGAGATAAATCGCTTACTGAGTCGGCAACGGTAGTCCATAATGACCCAAGTTGACCTTCTTTAACAGCCGCCATACCGTTGCTGATAACTCCAATTCGCGACTTGCTCATGTCGAAAGATGTAACTGCTGTAGCAACGTTTACCCATGCTGTGTGCAGCGATCCTTCTTTGACGTACAATACATCACCGTAAGATAAGGCACCGATTCTGTCTCCGTCAAGAATAGCTGTTTTTGTGTTATTTATCAGAAGAGTCCAGAGATTATTGATAGAGCCCTCTTTTGCGAAGAGGTTGTTAGAGTTATCTATTACAGCTATTCGATTATCTGTGACTGAAATACTCTTTGCATTATTATACACGAGAGTCCAAAGAGCGCTTAGGGAGCCTTCCTTAACAAAAGCGTTGCCACCGCCTTTAATTATGCCAATACGAGAACTGCTAAGTGAAAATTGAGTTACATTATCGGCAACGCGGACCCAATTTTCATTGAGAGACCCTTCTTTGATAGCAAGCCAGCCGCCAGACAAAACGCCGATGCGATTACCTGAAATATCAAAACTTATCAACATTGTCAGCTATTTTTGTCCAAGTAGCGTTTGTAGGTCCTTCTTTTGCGTAAAGCTCTTTATTATGATTAAGTACTACTATCCTATTGCCTGATAGTCTAATTGATTTCACGCCTCTAGCTTGTATTGTCCAAAGCTCGTTTAGCGGGCCCTCTTTGACTGAAGCTATTGAGTTTTGAACAATTCCTATTCTAGGTAGCAAGGTAACGTCTCGTATATGTATAAAGTTGTGCGGCCACTCTCTATCACCTGAGCGGTAGTATCGTTTTTGCAAGGTGATAGCGGGTAAGTAGCTGTCCTCGGAGGTTTCGATATATTCAGGGTTAACCTTTTCTACGTATGCAACATGACCAGGGGTTGTCCATTGTGCGATTGATCCGACTTCTGGAGTTCCGTTAACGGCGAATCCTTTTGAACGAGCTTTTGTGGCCCAGTTATAGGCGTGCCCGAGATTCCCTGGGTTAGCTGCGCCGTTTTGTGCTAAACGGTATGCAGCATAATTAGTGCAGTTATGTCCAGTCTCGCGAGTAGAATAGCCCCACGTAGACTGTCCGCGATAACCGCTATGACTAGTGCAGTTATATCCAGGGCTGCGGCATAAGAGTACTGCAGCATGGGCGATGTTGGTATTTATCATTGACAATAAGATAGTTATACAGATAAAAACTACAATCTTGTGATGTAGACTATTTGCTAACATATCTCTCAGCAATCTTAATGACATTTATCATATACAACCTTTTTAATCTTAGTCAAGAAAAGGCCTTTGTCGAAGCGTTTAGCGGTGCGGGCGAGTTTGTTCGGATAAAAGCGGGTTTGTTCGGTGATTTTGATGGCTTTTACAATGTCGTCGACGGTTTGATGTTGAAATAGCGTGCCGATATCAGGCGACGTGACTATATCAGTGGTGCCGCCGCGTGCCAGGCCGATAACGGGTGCGCCGGCTGCCAATGCTTCGACGCTGACAATACCGAAATCCTCCTCGGCAGGATAAATAAAGCCGCGCGCAGTGGTGATAGCTTTTTCGTATTCAGCGTCGCTAGCATCGCCGAAGCGATCGGTGCGGAATTCAACAGTTGGGCCGGCAAGCTTGACTAGCTGGTCGTGAGCCGGCCCGTTACCAAAAACGATCAGTTTTTTATTGAGTCTGGTAGCGGCTTTGACGGCTAAGTCGTAGCGCTTATACGGCAACTGGCGGCCGATAGTTACGTAGTGGTCGCCTCGTTTGCGAGCAGGCGTAAAGCGGCTAGTTTCGACTGGCGGATGAATTACGGTACTGCTGCGGCTGTAGTATTTTTTGATGCGTTTTTGCGTTTCGGTAGAGTTGGCGATGAAGACATCAACTTGTTTAGCGGCCTCCAGATCAAGCTGGCGCTGATGCGGTACTAGCAGCGGCATCAGCAGGCGAATAAACGGATTAAGTTTGCCGTAGCCAGGATCGCGGCGGTATTCGTCGTAGTGGCTCCAGTAGTAGCGCGGCGGCGTATGGCAATAATTGATAATAACTTGGCTGGGGTGTGCTTTAGTGACTTGGTGGCCGTGCAGGTACGAACTAGTCAAAATAATATCAAATTCGCTAAGATCGAGCTGGCGCATTGCTTTAACTGCTAGCGTCGGAAAAAGTTTGTAATAATTGCGCAGCCGCAGCGGTATTTTTTGCAGTTTCGAGGTGCGAATATCAAGTTTAGCAAAAGCTGGAACCTTGTCGGGATTATATATTGCCGTATAAATTGGCGCATCAGGGAAAGCTTCGTGCATGGCTAGCACGACATTCTCGGCACCGCCCATCGTTGTCAAGAAGTCGCAAACAATTGCAATGCGCGGACGCTTCATTATCGTGCTCCTGTTTTATGCAGTACGACGCCAATGGTTTTGAAAAGTATCCGCAAGTCTAGCCAAAAACTCCAGTTCTGTGCGTAATAAAGCTCAAGCTCAATCCGTTCGTCGAAGCTCAAGTTGCTGCGGCCCGAGACTTGCCACAATCCAGTCACCCCAGACTTAACGCTATGCAATAACGCCGTACGATTTTTGCTGAATTTAACTTCTTGCGGCAGAATTGGCCGCGGCCCGACCAAGCTCAAGTCACCGAGCAGCACGTTGATAAATTGCGGGAATTCATCAAGCGAAGTATTACGCAAGAACTTACCGAACCAAGTAATTCGCGGATCATCGGCTACTTTGTGATCGCGCCGATATTCGGCGGCCAAATCAGGCCGATTCATTTCTTCAAACTCGATACTGGCGTCCTTTTTACCGTACTGAGCACCCATGGTGCGGAACTTATAAAGGCGAATCGGCTTCGAAAAACGGCTCAAACGTTTAGAACGGTAGAAAATTGGTCCCGGATTGCAAATTTTTTGCAGCAGCGCGATTATTATTATAATTGATCCCCAGAGAGGCAAAGTAATAATAACGGCTATCAAGTCGAACAACCGTTTAGCAATTGCTCCCCAGCCGATGAGTGGTGTTTGGCTGACGGTAATCATCGGATAGCCGAGAAAGACATCGACGGTATTTTTACCAGTATAAAATTCTGGCTCACCAGGGATAAAGTTGTATTGAATGTGAGCAATTTGCGCAGCGCTTAAAATTTGGTGATTACGGTCTTCGCTGGCATAAAGGTCGGTTTGAATAATAGTACTAATGTTAAGTTTTTTGATATCTTTGAGTGCTGTCTCGACGCGGCCGTAATGAACAATACCGAGATGCGGCGGCAACAATTTTGCTGGCCCGGCGAAGGCTACAATTTGATAACCAGATTTGTGGGTGGAGCCGAGGGACATCGCAATATCGGTCGTCGCATCAGAATTACCGATTACCAACACTCGACTGACACCATGTCCGTAGCGGTATAGCTCGTTGCGAATAGTGCGAATTATTTCGCGTACCAAAATAATGGCAATCGTTGAGCCAATTAAAACGTAAAGGGCGACTAGCCTGGCCGGAAAAATATGCATACTAGTGAAGTATTCCCAGCCAATTACTAGCAGTATACCAATGAAAGTGCCGAGTGCTATACGGCTCCATTCGACGAGGCGGCGGTTATAAATGCTCGGACTATACAATCCGAGCGAAGCGAAAATCAGTATCCATACCGGGGTAATCACGGCAAAGCCGATAATATATTCGTAAGCGTAAACAATGTGCAAGAGTACGCGCTGGTCGACTTGAGTGCGAATATAATAGGCTGCGGCAAAAACAATTGCCAGCACAATCGCGTCGGCCGCCATCAGGATTAGGCTGTAAGACTTGGTATTATGAGATGGCATTTGTCTTCATTATAACAACTTTCGTTATAATAGATAGCATGAGCAATCTCAATACCGATAATTTGGAGCGTCGGCTAGCTTCGGTAACGCTGGTGCTGTTGGCTGCGATTATGCTAGGTTTGGCAATTCATACGCCGTTGACGGTTTTGGCGAGCACGCGTTGGCCGCCGGTTGCGCTGTATGCCAAAGCATGGAAAGAAGTACTGCTAATGGTAGCTTTTGTTCTGGTGATTATCCTGGGCTGGCGGCGTCGTGCTTGGCGATTTTGGCTGCGCGATAAGTTGCTATGGTTGATTGCTGGTTTTGCGCTGTGGCACTTGGTTTTAGTAGGAATATCGTTAGCTGCGGGTAATTCAGCGGCAACTGTAATTGCTGGCCTGGTAATTGATTTGCGCTGGGGTCTAATGGCGGCGACGATGTATGGTTTTATTTATTTATATCCGCGCTATCAGCAAATTTTGTTGAAGTGTATGCTGGCGGCAGCGGTGGTAATTATTGGGTTTGCTTGTTTGCAGTTGGTTTTGCCGCGGGATTTCTTGACAGCATTCGGTTACAGCCAGGCGACGGTTGCGCCGTATTTGACGGTTGATTCAAATGAGGCTTATGTGCGCTTTGGCAGCACGCTGCGCGGGCCGAATCCGCTAGGAGCGTACGCGCTTGGTGGATTGGTTTTGGCGTCAGCATTTTTGGCGGCAAAATGGCGGGATAGTGCTAAGTTGCGCGTCTACGGCATTTTGGCGGCCGTTAGCTCTAGTGTCGCTCTTTATATTAGTTATTCGCGGGCGGCGATTCTGGGGGCTCTAGTAGCGTTAGGCGGGCTTTTTGCTCATCAATATGGCCAGAAATTACCTAAAAAAGCTTGGATATCGATTGCTGCGGGAGTTTTAGCTGTAGCTGTGGGTGGAGTTTATTTGCTGCGCGATACCGGCTTTATGCATAATGTGATTTTGCATGATAATCCTGCTACAGGTGCTGCTAGAACCTCAAATGATGACCACCTTTCGTCGCTACGTGATGGCGTCATCAAGGCAGCGCAACAGCCATTCGGTGCTGGTATTGGCAGTACCGGGTCGGCATCGTTATTAGGTGATTCAGGGGTGATTATCGAGAACCAATATTTATTTATCGTGCACGAAGCTGGTTGGCTGGGTTTGGTGATTTACTTGATGATTGTGATTATCGTTTTGCGGCGGTTATGGCGGCAGCGGAACGATTGGTTAGCGCTTGGTATGTTTTTGTCTGGAATTGGCCTGAGTATCGCTAGTTTGTTCTTACCAGTATTTGCTGATGATGTAATAGCGCTAGTTTGGTGGGGCTTGTCGGCGCTGATAGTGGCACGACCGTTTGACCAGGAGCTGGTTGATTCGTTATAGTGAAAGTATGGCAGCACAAGCTCAATCGGTGGCAATTAATCCGACCAAGAAGCAGTACGAGCTTTTACTATTTATTGATAACTTTATAAAAGATAACGGCTACGGGCCGAGCTATCGCGAGATAATGCGGGCGCTTAATTACAAAAGCGTTTCGACAGTGGCAGTGCATATTGATAATTTGATCTCCCGCGGCCACTTGCGTAAGCGTGATAATTCAGCGCGGTCGCTAGAGGTGATCGACGTGGTTGCAGCGCCAAAAACCACGCCAGAAGTTTTGGATTCGACAGACGCGATAACTGAACGCTGTATTCGCGCTAAAATAGCCTATTTGCAGAAGCAAGACGACGATAAGGCACGCCAGGATATTCAAACACTGCAATCGGCATTACAAATTCTTGGCTATGAGGGGCCGCGTGAGACGGATAGCGCGTAAACCATCGTACCGCCGGCGTTATACTGATACTAAAGCGGCGGTCCATGCCGCTAAATCTACTAAATCTAGCGCTTGGCGATTGAAATCGCGGCGTCTAGTTTATGGCGCATATCGGCAGGTCAATTACCAAGCTGCTTCATTGCAGATAAAATTACAACGTTTGTTACGCCATAAGCATTTCCGTAAATATGCAGTCGGTGCGGCAGCAAGTTTGACTTTTCTTCTAGTAATTGTACAGTTGGCTTATCCAAGTGATAAGACCTTGCCGTTTGCGCACGTTGATGGGTTAGCAATTGGCGGTATGACTAAAGATGCAGCGGCCAAAAAAGCAGATCAAGCGTATAGCGACCATACTCTTAATGTCACGATGAATAATTCAGACAAGCCAGCAGTTAGCATTAAGCTGCGCGATATTGCTGTCTCGGTTGATAACTCGCAGCGGATCAAGCGGTATGATTATCCTTGGTACGTACGGTTGGTGCCAACTTCATTGTTTTGGTATGGTTTGAATTATGGTTCGCCGCCAGCCCCTAAATTTGCCAACCAAACGGATGCAGCTGTTAATGAAAAAATAGTTGCTCGCTGCCAAGTTAGCCCGACCAATGCCACGCTTAAGGCCAAAGGAGCGCAGCTTGAGCTGCAGAGGTCTAGGCTTGGCGGTAAATGCGATGAGGCTAAAATCAAGCAATCTGTTCGCGATATCAAACCAAAATTACATCAGCCGACAACTATTAATGTCAATAAAATAGATATCAAACCAGCGGTGAGCGATGAAAAAGCTAAGCAATTGGCGCGAAAGCTAACCAAACATCTAGCGGGAGGTATTCAAATTAAAGCTAGAGACAAAACTATCGCGGTCGATGCGCAGACGGTCTACGCTTGGCTTGACTTTACCGCTAAAGATAAAGAATTGGTGGCTACGCTGAATGCTGAACGTACTGGCAAATGGCTGAATGATGAGGTAGCGAAAATTGTTACTGTGGCGCCTGGGGTGTCGAAAATTACTACGCATGACTTCACTATTGTTAGCAAGCAGACAGGTAGTTCAGGGCAAGCACTCGATGTGGCGGTAATGCTGCAGAAATTACAAAGTACAATCGACGGCGGTAGTTTGCAGCTTGATGCCGCTACCAAGGCTGTGCCGCCGCGCGAGGAATATACGCGGACATATAGCTCGAGCGATGCTGGCTTGTCGGCTTTGATGGAAAATTTCGCCAAAGACCATCCGGGGACTTACGGCGTATCGATGATAGAACTTGACGGCAAAAAGCGCCGCGCCGAATACAATGGCGATAAGCAATTTGTAACAGCTAGCACCTACAAATTACTAGTGGCTTATAGCTTGCTAAAGCGTATTGATAGCGGTGTGCGCAGTTGGGATAGCGATCAAGCATGCTTTAATAAAATGATTAGTTTGAGCGATAATGCTTGCGCGGAAAGTTTCTTGAACGCAATTGGAGTTAGTACTTTGACTAGCGAAGCTAATGCCATTGGCCTTAAGAACTCGACATTTATGAAAGGCGGCGGACCGTATACGACAGCAAATGATCAAGCTCTGCTGCTAGGTATGATTGCTACCGGCCAAAACTTTTCGAGCGCCAATCAGCAACGCCTATTAGAGGCTATGAAAAAGAATATCTACCGCAAAGGTATTCCAGCGGGCGTATCAGGGACGGTTGCCGATAAGGTTGGCTTTATGAATGGATTATTGCACGACTCGGCGATTGTTTATGGTTCGCACGGTACGTATGTATTGTCAATTATGACCGATGGCGCTAGTTGGGAAGCGATTGCTGATTTGGCAAAACAGCTTGATGCGCTGCGGGCGCAGTAGACTTTACACCTTTTGTATAATAAGTTACAATACTGGTATCTGCGGTGATAGCAGAATGTATTCCGGCATAGCTCAGTGGTAGAGCGGATGGCTGTTAACCATTAGGTCGCTGGTTCGAGCCCAGCTGCCGGAGCCAAATTGATAGATAAATTGCCTGGTATACCGGGCAAACGGCCTCGACAGGTTAAGTCAAGGCCTTTTTAAATAGATTTTATAAATAGCTTACTATTGCAGCAAACATTAGGGTAAGCGTGTAATTTTCGTTGTATTTTATACTATAATACTTGAAAAAATTGTTAAGTAATGCTACCATGAAAGCGTAAACTAAATTAAAACACAAATGTGTACAGGAGAAAAACAATATGGGTGTTACCTATGTCAAATTGGCTAGTGCTGTGTCAGTGGCAGCTATTGTTGGCGCAGTGGTATTTAACTCGCCAGCCAATGCTGCGCCGACTGCATTCACGTGGACGGGCGCTGCTGGCGACCACAAAATGTCAACTGCTGGCAACTGGAAAGACGGCCAAGTACCAACAGAGGGCGCTAAGCTGGTATTTACATGTGCCAACGGAGCTAGCGAGAAGATTCAGAATGATTTGAACGTTGCTTTGTCTGGCTTGGACGCTCAAAAAATGAACAATGTTACTGCTGCTCCGACATGTGCTAGCTATACGATTGATACGCTGAAATTTACATCGGATGCTGAGTTTAGCGGCGGACACACTAGCGCTGGCGATAAAGATGAAGATAAAATTCCTCATATTTACGTTTCAGGTGCTATAACTGGCTTATCAAACCTGAAATCTAACGGATTTGACGGCAAGTTCACTAGCAGGCCGACGATTAACCGTTTTGAGGTTGCTAATAGCGGATGTAATAATATAAGTTACTATATAAATGCTCCAGAGAAAGTTGTTGGCGAAAACGCTAGCGTACCGCTAGAAGGCGCTAATAATATCACAGTCAAAAATGGCGGTCAGCTGAGAGTCGAATATACCGATAACAAAACAAGCGCCAGCAAAATTACTTTCGAAAACGGCGCGATGATTTCCCATGGAATAAGTTGTTTTGGCTCTGGTGGCGGTTCTTCAAACGTGACAACAGTTCTATCTGGCGACATTGTACTCAATGGCAATGTTGAATATAGGTTAGATTCAAATGTGACAGTGAAGATTACCGGCAAGCTCAGTGGCCCTGGTAAATTGGTTGCTCACAAGGACAATGAAGGAACTCTGCTGGTCGAGTCTTCGGACAACACTAGCGGTACGCCGAATGGCCAGCACGGTAATACTCACGAAGCTAAACTGATAAAATTGGACGGTGATAAACCTAATGAGTCGGTAAGCGTTAGAAAGGGTGAGACAGTCTTGCTAAACGGCAGTCGTTCTGATGTTTATGTCGATGAGGGCGGTGTATTCGGCGGTAATGCTACGGTAAAGAGTCTTAGCGTGGCAGGTGTCGTTGCTCCAGGTAATTCGCCAGGTAAGATTACTGTACTGAATGACTTCTATATGAACGGTACTGGCGTATACAAGGCAGAAATTCTAGACAAAGATCATTATGATCAGATTGTTGCGCAGAGCGTCCAGCTTAGCAACGGTGGTAATTCTTCGAAATTAGAGCTAGTGTATCTGCCTGGCGGTACCATCAAGAAGGGTGATACCTTTACGATTATCAACAATAACGGTAGCGCTCCGGTTCAAGGGACATTCAATGGTTTGCCCGAGGGTGCAGAGTTCGCTGTGGATGGCGCAACCTTCAAGATTAGCTATGTCGGCGGCGATGGCAACGATGTTGTACTAACGGCGCAGAATGATTCGACGGGTCCGAAGGCTCCAAATACGGGCGGCGAAAATGTAGCAGTTAATTTGGCTGGAACTATCGTTGGTGTGGCTTCGGCAGCAATCCTGCTATTCATGGCAAAACGAAAGAGTTTTGGCAAGAAATAACCAAGACTTATAACGATTAAGATTGGAGGCAGGCACGCCGTAAGCGGTTTGACGCGAGGCGTGCCTGTTAGCTATAATGAAGCAAGCAATGACGCAAAGAGAACGAGTTGCTCGTAGTCTGGAGGTACTGCCAAAAGCACGAGGCCGGGTAGTCGTACCGCGGCGCAGATTGGCGAATGATGTTGTAGCGGGCGCTGCTAGCCAGCCAAGTATGAAGCGAATTATGGATATCGCAGTGCAGCCTGCCTCGCCAAGTCCAAAAGAGCAGTCTCTCCAAAACAAAAAACCTAGAGATTATACGAGAATTAATAGAAAGCTGGCTCGGACAGCTCGCTTGCTTATTATTTATGAAAAACTAACGGCTGCTAGCCAAATGGGCGGCGAAAAACGCTCCACCAAGCGGCGCTTAAAAGAAATCATGAGCGGTAATTTTCGCAAGAAATTATCTGGTGTTGCGGCGTCGATTCTCTTGCTGGTTTCGGTATATTCACTAGTGGACTCTTGGCTGTTAAATAATCGGATAAAAGATACTGTAAATACAGCGACGGTGGCTGCACGCAGCGATAGCCCAAATGATCGACGGAGCAATGAAGGTAAAGACGAAACAAAAGTTTCTGGCGACGCCATCGCTAAATACAAGGTAGCTGCAGATTTACCGAGAGTGATTACTATTGAGAAGCTAGGAGTTAAAGCTCGAGTATTGCCGATGAGCGTTAATGCCGACGGCTCAATGCAATCGCCTGTCAATATTTTTGATACAGGATGGTATACTGGCAGCGTCAAGCCGGGGCAGCCGGGAGCATCTATTATTATTGGCCACGCATCTGGTATGACTTTGGGGGGAATTTTTAATAAGCTAGAGTCGCTAAATGTCGGTGATACAGTCAGTGTTGAACGCGGCAACGGCCAAATGTTGCGCTACCAAGTGGTTAAAAAACAAATAATAAAGCTATCTGATGTTGATATGAATAGTTTTATGCGTCCAGCTGATGGTGTGTCTGAAGGCTTGAATCTGATGACTTGCGCTGGGGAGTGGATAAAAAACTCGCAAACTCGCGATCATCGGGCGATGATATTTACCAAGCGAATATGATTAAACTAGTTGACTGTGCAAATGTAAATAATACAATGTAAAAACCTTGACTAGCACTATATATTGGGTGTACATTTGTATGTAAGCATTACATATGGTGTTTTCGTAAAACAAATACACGATTAAGTGTCGCTCCGCAGGGGTAGATCCGGAGCGTTTTAATGATGCATTCAGGAGGGTAATATGTATCAAACAATCAAAAAGCGCGACGGCCGTAAAGTGAAGTTTGACGCTTCCAAGATTACTAAAGCGATTGCTCGAGCTGGCGCTGAAACTGGCGAATTCGACGAAAAAGCCGCTGCTAAGCTTACCGATAAAGTACTTAAACAGCTAGAAGCTCGCCAGACGCGTCTAGTGCCGGGTGTTGAGGAAATCCAAGACATCGTCGAGGACACGCTGATTGATTCCAAGTTCAAGAAGACCGCCAAAGCCTACATCATTTACCGCGACCAGCACAAAAAACTGCGTGAAATTACATCCAACGCGCACGTTGATTTGATCGATAAATACGTCAATAACTTGGATTGGAAAGTCAAAGAAAATTCCAACATGGGCTATAGTTTGCAGGGCCTGAATAACTACGTTTCGGCGGAAATCACCAAGACCTATTGGCTGGATAAAATCTATTCGCCAAAAATTGGCCGGGCGCATAAAGAGGGTGATTTGCATATTCACGACCTCAATTTGCTGAGCGTTTACTGTGTTGGCTGGGATCTGATGGATTTGCTGCGCCAAGGCTTCACTGGCGTTAAAAACAAAGTTGCTTCCAAGCCGGCTAAGCATTTTCGTTCAGCTCTTGGGCAGGTGGTCAATTTCTTTTACACTTTGCAGGGCGAAGCGGCTGGCGCTCAGGCGTTCTCTGATTTTGACACGCTCTTGGCGCCGTTCATTCGCGCTGATAAGCTGAGCTATGACGAGGTTAAGCAGGCACTGCAGGAATTTGTCTTTAATGTCAATGTGCCGACTAGGGTTGGTTTCCAGACGCCGTTTACCAACATCACGCTTGATTTGGAATGTCCGAAGCACATGGCTGGCAATCCGGTGATCATCGGCGGCGAGATGCAGGATACCAACTACGGCGATTATCAAGAAGAGATGAACATGCTCAATAAGGCGCTACTTGAGGTGCTGTCTGAGGGCGACGCCAACGGTCGAGTCTTTACCTTCCCGATTCCGACGGTCAACATCACCAAAGATTTCAACTGGGATAATCCGGTCATTGAAAATCTTTGGGAAGCTAGCGCCAAATATGGCATCCCGTACTTCTCGAACTTCATCAATTCCGACATGGATCCAGAAGATGCGCGCTCGATGTGCTGCCGCTTGCGGATTGACAATCGTCAGCTGGAGTATCGCGGCGGCGGTCTGTTTGGCTCGAACCCGATGACCGGCTCGATCGGCGTGGTGACGATTAATCTGCCGCGCTTGGCGCTGAAATCAAAGAACGAGAAAGAATTTTTCAAAGGCCTGGGCGAATTGATGGATATGGCGCGCGATAGTCTGGAGACCAAACGCAAGGTGCTGGAGCAGCTGACCGATTCGGACATTAGTCTATATCCGTACACCAAGTTTTACCTGCGCGATATTAAAAAGCGCTTCAACGAGTACTGGAAAAATCACTTTTCAACCATCGGTTTGATTGGTACTAACGAGGCGGCATTAAACTTGCTGGGCGTTGACATTGGCACTGAAAAGGGTAAGGCGTTCGCCGAGAAAACGCTTGACTTCATGCGCGACCGCTTGGTGGAATACCAGAAAGAAACGGGTAATAATTACAACCTGGAGGCGACGCCAGCTGAGGGTACGACCTACCGCTTGGCGCAGCTCGACAAGGCCAGCTTCCCTGACCGAGCCCACTTTGCCAATGGCTTGGGCGCGGCGGTCAAACATCCGTTCTATACCAATTCCAGCCACTTGCCGGTCAACTACACTGACGACCTGTTTGAGTTGATGGATTTGCAGGATAATTTGCAGACTAAATACACGGGCGGTACAGTGATTCACTTCTTCCTGGGCGAACGCATGGACGATCCGCAGACGCTGAAGAAACTGGTTAAAACGATTTGCAAAAATTACAAATTGCCGTACTTTACCTTTACGCCGAGCTTTTCAATTTGCGCCAATCACGGCTATATCGTCGGCGAGCACCCGGCTTGCCCGAATTGCGGCGAAAGCACTGAGGTGTACTCGCGGGTGGTTGGTTTCTTGCGCCCAGTTTCCCAGTGGAATAACGGTAAGCAAGCTGAATTTGACATGAGGGAGCATTATGACGATGCCGCCGAACACCAGCGAGCTTGCGCCGTCGCTGTCCCAGCTTAAGGTGGCAATTGGCGGGATTCAGAAGCTGTCGCTGGTGGACTATCCAGGGCATGTGGCGGCAGCGCTGTTTCTCTCCGGCTGTAATATGCGCTGCGGCTATTGCCATAATCCTGAACTGGTACTGCCCGAGCGGTTGGCGCCGAGCATTCCAGTTGAGGAGGCGATGATTTTTCTAAAATCACGTGTTGGCAAGTTAGACGGTGTGGTGATTTCTGGCGGCGAGCCGACGGTCAATGAGGATTTGCCGGTGCTGTGCCGGATGATCAAGAGCCTCGGTTTTGATGTCAAGTTGGACACTAACGGCACGCATCCTGATATGGTGCGCGGCATGGTCGAGGAGGGGACGATTGACTTCATCGCTATGGACGTCAAGGGACCGCTGGAAAAATATGTGGAGATTGCGGCGCGGCCGATTGATCTAGCGGCTATCAAAGACAATGTGCGGCTGATGATTGATTCGGGAATTGGTCATGAGTTTCGGACGACCATCGTTCGCGAGCAGCTGGAGGTGGCGGATTTTGAAAAGATTGGCGAGCTCGTTAAAGGCGCTAAGCGGTTTGCCCTGCAGCATTTTCGCACTGGCACCACGATTAGTCCGAAATTTGCCAATTACCACACATTTACTGACGAAGAATTTAGAGCCGCTCAAAAAATAATGGAAAGGTATGTTGACGAATGCGTGATTCACTAACGGTTGAAATTGTGCGGGTGCGCCAGGAAAATCCTGAGGTGACGACGCTGTATGTTGCGCGACCGTTTGACTTTATGGCGGGGCAATATATCACGGTGTTTATCGAGGGTAGTCAGGTGCGCGAAGGCAAGGCCTATAGTATTTCCTCGCGCCCGAGTGAAGATTTGATGTCGATTACCGTTAAGGATGTCGGCGGCGAATTCTCGAGCTATTTGTGTTCGCGTAAAGTTGGCGACATGCTGCACATTAGCCGGGCATATGGTGATTTCAATCCGCAGACTGAGCAGCCGCTGGTTGGTATCGCGGCGGGATGCGGACTCAGCCCGATTTGGAGTATTTTGGCGGACGCCAAGCAGCCGACCTTTCTCTATTTGAGTCAAAAATCGCCGGAATATATGGTGTTCTCGGAAGAGTTAGCAGCGTCAAATATTGCCGTCAAAAAGTTTAGTACCCGTCAGCGGGTTGAGGAAACAGACGGCTGGCATAACGGACGTTTTGAGGTGGCGAAGATTGTCGCTGAAACGCCGGACGAGGCGCACTTTCTGGTCTGCGGCAGTTTGCCGTTCGTGCGTGACGTTTGGCAAAAATTAACCGCTGCTGGCGTCGATGAATCGCGGATTTCAACGGAGACCTTTTTTGAACGATGAATGAGGTGGTGGCGTCACCGGTTTTGGAGGAACCGCCGATAATAGGCGAGGCTGGCGGAGGGTTTAATGTATTTGCGTCGTCGATAGGCGGTTCAGCAAATGAGGATTTTTCAACGAGGATTGATAGTGAGGCAACTACCGCTGGCGCGGACGATTTTGATTTGGTGGCGGTGGCAAATGGCGAAGAAACGCTTGATACCACGATAAACAATAGTGATAATTCAAAAGAAACATCGAATTCAGTCGATCCGGCAATGTGTCGAAATTTCGGAACGATTGCCTGTGTTGGCTGCATTTTCGCGCAAGATTGCCAAAGACGTCAAGCAGAAATGATGGCATCAAACAACAAAGATCAACCTGAGCAGCTCAGTACACTAGAGCAATTGCTCCGAGAAGATAAAGCACCGGGCGAGATTGTCTGGGCGCAGTCTACGCCAGATGATGATGCTAGTAGAGAGCAGCTGCTAGCTGCCGAGGAGGAACAGTCGATAAACGATAGCTCAAGCGTATTTGAACCTGAACCTAAGCCTAAACCCGAACCCGAAGAAAAACAACCGCTATCAGACACTCAACCATCTCCTCGGCTGTCTAACAAGCAAAAGGAAGCAGCTGCGGCGCTGCCTCAGGCTACAGATGACGGCAGTGCTAATCTTGAGGCCAATTCTAATTCAGCTGCTAAAGCATCGAAAGAACCTCTTGCTCAAATCGATAGCGATAATACCGATGGGTATATCAAGCAAGATGAATTACCGCGAGCAGCAGACCGTACAGCGGATGACTCGGATAAGCTTGTTAATCGGGGGATAGTAACAGTACGCTGCGTTACCCAAACAGCTCAACGTTCAAACAAACATGTCGACCAGGAGGTGCTATCAGCTGTTAATACAACTGAACAAATCTCGTCAGTTAACACTCATCAGGCGATTAAAATTCCTGAGCCAGAGGACACTGGCAGCACTGTTGCGACAACTCGCTCTCAGAAAGAGCCAGCGATAGAAAAAGTATCGAGCACGCCAATTGATGCGAATGATAATTTAGCCGATAGCAGGACTTCTACTGTGGTCGACAGAGAATATAGTACACAAGAGCCACCAGCTCTAAAACCAAAACCTATTAGCGCAGAGAATAATCTACTTAAAAAAACTACTCCCAAAAATATTACAACTAGGCCTAATAGTGATTCATCAACAGATTTTGAAGTCTCAGCCGAGATGTCTTTAGAGGCTAAAAAAAATCCATCGATAGGTAAGCAAAACCGGTTGGCTGACGATAAAAAGGATAATATTAGCTCTCCTTCCGCGGTTGAATCTGTTGATTATTCCAAAAAAGCTCTGCCAGAAACTCGATTGGTAAACGCTGTACAAAATACATCAGATGGAGAGGATTCAGCCGTAAAGCTTGCCGAGAAGGAAAGTGCGCCGTCAAAAAAAGCAGTTGTTAAAAATCATAATACACATTACAGCGATAGTGCTAGTGCGTTTAATCAGACAGAGCAGGTAGAAACGGTTGCGAATACTCCTGCTGTAAAATTGCCCGCAGAAACCGCCAGTTGGGCTAGTGAAAATGAAATCTTTGTAGTTGACCGGGAAGAAAGTTTTGTTAATAACCATAGAGACGAGTCTATGCAACGCGAGGCAGTATTAATAGATGGCGATAACGACTTGCCGACTTTACCGCAGAACGAACTAACGCCAAAAGTTGATATTGAGCAAGACCTGGAGCCGAAAAACACTACTGAGATAAATATTCAATTGCGTTCTGACCGGTCCTCTGAGCGATGGCCAAAATTGGACGAGATGGTAAATTCAGTGTTGCCACCGAGCAGGTCTTTAAATTCTGAACTATTATCTAAACTGGATGAGACGTCAAGCGGCTTGCAAGAGCATGACGAGAGACAAATCTCTGAACTATGGCCTAAGCCGGATGAGGCGTCAAATCGATTGATTGATCAAGCGGACTTTGAAGACGACAAACTAGTTCGTCAAAAAGCTCAGCAAACAAGAATTACACAGCCAAACGAAAACGACACAATATACGTTGATTTGAGGAATGAGCATGCTAGCAGCGAGGTAGACAGTCTGCACAGCGAACCAACTGCGGACTATGCGAATCAAATAGAAATGAATAATGATAATGATAATGACTTGAATTGCCAACTAAATGATAATAGCGGCAGCCAGGCGGAAAAACTACATAAGGTTGCTTTTGCTCATCCCTTAGCGGCGTTATGGACCGATGACAGCCGGCTAAATCCAGAAAATAATAAAATCTCAAAGGGTAGCAGTACCAGCGTTACTTCGTGGCTGACGAAATTGGTTGGTGCAGTAGCAGTTTATGTGGCTTGCAGTAGGCGGGAAGGTACGCTTGGTATTTCTAATTAGACATTGTAAAAACCTTAAGTTATAATAAATATATGTCCTGTGATGGTACGCCACCAGTGAATACACCAACTATTTTGAATTTTAGCGCCCCTTGGGCGTCTTTTAATTATGAGGAGATATATGAATAGTAATAAAAAAATTAATCTTAAAAAAGTGATACTATCTGCAGCTATTATCCTGCTGACTTTAGCAGGAGTGTTGGTTTATGTGTTGTCTTGGCAAGGTGATACGAAGGACATTGAGGCGGTGGCGGAAGTTTTAAGCCGTTAGATGGATGGCAAGAGGCGGAGCGTGAGGTTGTGACGCCAAAAATAATATGTTTGATGGGAAATTGTCCAGAAGTTTATAAGTCGTGGAAGTGTAAAAAATCTGTAGATTATGACGATATTAAAAAATTTGCTGGTTATGATGAGCTGTTAGACGTAGACGATAGGTGCAAAAATAACAATCTTAACGTCTGTGAATTTAGCGGAAAAAGAAATGGATACCAGTATAGAATACATGTTTCGCGTCGTGACAACGTGACAAACGTAGGGTTAAACGTAAGGAAAGGGGGTTTTGTTGATAATGTCAACTAACTATACACTTTAATACTTAAGATTACTTCAAATTGTGGGAGCGGAAGTTTTATGAATAAGCAAATTGCAATAATTTACGTACTCATAGCGTCTATGATTCTTAATGTGTTTGTATCTAATTTTGATGCTTTAGCAGCGAATATTGACAATAAATGCACGCTAGTTACGGGTGTATTTGCTAGAGGGTCTGGTCAAAAGGTTGGTCAAGACAGAAATGAAACCTCGCGTTTTAGGAGTCAGCTGCTATCTAGAATTGGCGACGAATCTAAGTTAAACTTCTACGAACTTGGTAGTGAAAGTTATGGCAGCAATCAATATCCATCGGTTGACGTCAGTAATGTTTGGAATGGCAATGCTATTGGCTCCAAGATTAGTGGTGGTATGGGAAACACTTACGGCAAAAGCGTGAAAGAAGGTGTCGCAGAATTACGTACTTATCTAGATATTCGCCATCGAAAATGTCCTAACGAATTTTTCATTCTAGGTGGTGTTTCACAGGGTGCGCAGGTAGTTGGCCAAGCATTGCCAAGTATCTCGTCTGGCGTCAAGAATAAAATAGTCTTTAACATGTTGTTTGGCGATCCTAAATTATATTTGCCAGAGGGCGAAGGGATATTTCCGCCAGCTTGTCGTAACGAGAAATTATCAGCTTATCGGCGCGAAATTGCTAATTGCCACGTTGACAACGGCGCACTTGGTGCCCGAAAACCGTTTTTGCCGAGCGAAGATAACTCAAAAACTGGGTTATGGTGTCTAGCTAACGATTACGTTTGCGGTAGTTCAAAATTTGTGTGGGACGTCGAGGGTCATGGTAAGTACGCCAATTCCAATGGGCCAATTGACGACGGTGTCCGCGAAGCGGCTAATAGGCTAAAAAATGCCGCCAAACTTGCTTCTCAAAATGACCCAGGAATTAACGATAAACCGCTAAATAACAATATGGGAACGGCTGGGACTGACGTGGTATTTGTCTTGGACACCACTGGGTCAATGTCGCTATATATTGATCAGATGAAAACGTTCATCAGGAATTATAGCTCAAAGATCAAAGAAATGAACGGACGAGTTGGGCTGGTGGTGTATCGTGATGCTGGTGATGAGTATACCGCTAAGAAAGTATCAGACTTACAATCAGATACCACTGACCTGCTTAATCAGCTCGATCGTGTAACTGTTGATGGCGGCGGTGATGATCCAGAGGCGGCGCTGCATGCTAGTATGGTGGCCATGAACGAGATGAAGTGGCAGAAGGGAGCGACAAAAGCAATCATTCTATTGACTGATGCCGGCTATCATGAGCCAGATAAGGTTGATGGTTCTACGCTGGCAGCTGTGGCTAAGCGTTCGTTAGAGATAGACCCAGTCAATATTTATCCAGTTGTAGAAAAACACCTGGAAGGTTCGTATGAGGATATGGCCAGCCAGACCACTGGCCAAGTAATTGTTAGCGGTGGTGAAAATGACACCATTGCTGCGCTAAGTAAAGCCTTAACTAAAATTAAGAATCGTCCGAACGCCAAACTGAAAATTGGCGAATATTATGCGGAGGTTGGCCAGGAAATTACCTTTGATGCCAGTGATTCGTACGTAGTTGATGGTAGTATCACAAAGTACGAGTGGGATTTTGATGGCGATGGTAAGATTGATCAAACGACAACAAGTCCAGTCACCAGTCATGTCTATAATGAAAAATTTGATGGCGTCATGCAGGTGCGAATGAGTGCTAACAACGACACAGTGTCAAACATATCGGCGCCTGTTAAGGTTGGCATAAAACCTAATTTACCTGTTGGCCCTGGAGCACCTCATGTTTCGGCAAAAATTATTGAGCGAAATGGCAATAAGGCGACAATTCGGCTAAATTGGCAGCCAGTTGACGAGTTGTCTTCGCGCTGGTTAGTTAGCCTAGATGATACTAACCTTGGTTACACGGTTGGCGAACAGCGGCAGCTTGATATTACCGATGTAGACGTATCGACGAGCAGAAAAGTCACGGTTACAGGCGTCAAAGCTGACGGTTACGCTGGCAAGTCTGCGACCATACAAGTTGATAACGAGATACCTGCGCCTAACCCTGAAGGGCCAACCTCTCGGCCATGTCCTTATAAAATTAGAGTAGGTTTATTTACGATAGCCTGCCGTTACCAAAAGGTAACGTTTGGCAGCTGGTCATTTTATTGGATGGTTTGGTATATTGCTAGAAGTTAAGTGTGTGTAGAGCGGTAATAATTTCATTAGCATAGTATAATTTTATATATGAAGCTATCTGACCGCCATCCCAACGACCGTCCCCGCGAGAAGTTGGCACGTTACGGTACGGCGCGGCTGAGCGATTTGGAACTGTTGATGGCGGTGATTGGCAGCGGTAATAAACAGGCGGATGTCGGTAAAATTGCACGCGAGGTGCTGAAGATCTTGCGTCAAAAAGGCGGTGATGTTTCGTATGATGATCTACGCAGCGTGGTCGGCTTGGGCGAAGCGAAAATCCCGGTGATTGTGGCGAGTTTGGAACTGGCGCGGCGGTATTTGCTGGACAGCGACCAGCCAATCATCGATAGCCCAGAAAAAGTCGTTGAGCTACTGGCCGACATTCGCGACAAAAAGCAGGAATATTTTGTCTGCCTGACGCTGGATGGTGCGAATCGTTTGATCGCCAAGCGGGTAGTGACTATAGGCACGCTGACCGCCAGCCTCGTGCACCCGCGCGAAGTTTTCGCTGACGCCATCACCGACCGCCCCGCCTCGAT
>JABCNZ020000060.1 GCA_013333845.2 Candidatus Saccharimonadota bacterium | reverse complement strand
CGTCTCCATCATATGGCGAATAACGCGCAGCGGCGCCCCCTGCCGATCAACCACGCGGCGCAACTCTTCAACCGACGTGCTGCGCAGCATCTTATCAATTTTACGATTAAATTCAACAAAAGCCTCAAGTGACTCAACGCTCGTTCCATAACGCACCAATAGCCCTGCGCGCACCGTGGCTACGTCGCTCTTCATCAGCGCCTGCTGAATAGCCACATAAAGCGCAGCTCCATATTCATCAGCCGAGGTCGATTGCAGCGCATCCCGCGGAATTGCTGTCTCGAAATATTCATAGGCAAAATCAATAAACGCATGATCGACAGCGTGATCAACCAATACATTCGCCACCAGTACCGACAGAGTTTCTAACAGCCATGCCGAAGAACGATCTAAATTGATTGAACGATCAACAATCAGCTTTTCATACGCTTTATAGTGCGCTGTTGCTAGTTTTGAAATCTCTTTGATTTGGCTGCGCGACACGCTATCGTTGGGCAAATATCCCGCAAAAGTCAATTCAACCACCAATTCTTCGCCGCTTTTGCGGACCAACGCCTCATCGCGAACAATAAACGATTGTTTGAAAAACCGCCGGATAGCATTTTGTAGCAGCAAGTGCTCCTCGGTATTTTCAGCGGCGTTGCGCAGCTGCTCGTAAGCCGCCGTCAACATGCCGCCAGCACCAACGACATTAATTTTATCAGCCTGACTAAGTATTTGCTGCCGCTCATCAGACTGCCGCTGTGCACATATAACACCTGCCCGCAAGTGGGCGCCAATTTGATTCAACTCTGGCATTATTCGTATATTATCGTCGATTTTCACAGAATTAGCAAGAGTAAGCGTCATCATTCGACTACCCAACAGACCGAAAACTCCTAGCGTTCATATTTACTTTTACCTCTATCTATGCTATAATGAAAAGATAAGGGCCAGTAGCTCAGCTGGTTAGAGCACCTGCCTCTTAAGCAGGGTGTCGAGGGTTCGAGCCCCTCCTGGCCCTCCACGAAACTCCATGTAAAAAACTCATCATTGCGATGAGTTTTTATTATCGGTTAGTTGAATAATGGTACCCCGAGCAGGGTTCGAACCTGCGGCCTTGAGCTTAGAAGTCTCCTGCTCTATCCAGCTGAGCTATCGGGGCACTCTGAAAATGTATTTAGTCGCCCGATTCGCTTAGACAAAAGCTGGATAGAGCTATGCGATTTTTGTCGCTGAGGGCTCACCAGCTGAGCTATCGGGGCAAATACTTTGGTGCGGGTGCGGAGAATCGAACTCCGATCTCGAGTTTGGAAAACTCGCATACTAACCGCTGTACTACACCCGCGCGCTATACATTATATCATTACGTTAGTGTATAATAAAAGCATGGGACGTTTATTTGACCGCTTCTCAACTAATAGCACACAGAGCGATGCTATGCATTCAAGCGGATTAACCAACAACAAGCCGCAGGTTGGCGGCAGGATTGCCAAAAATAGCTTCCAGCAGCGCCAAAGTACCAACACTAACCGGCAATATATCGGCGCATACAAGGATTCTGGGGTCAGAAACGCTTATCGCAAAGCGTGGCAAGACCAGAAAATCGCCGCAGCCAGCACCAACGGAACGCAAGCGACTAATAGCAACCAGCCGCAAAGCTCGCGGGTCTCTGATGCAAACTCGCGAAGCGCAGGAACCACGCAAACGAATAAATCGTCGCTCATTACACCTACGACCGAACCGACTGTTCCATCGCGTACTTTTACTGAACCTATCAAGCCGTCGCGCGACCCGTTCAACCGATAGTATTTATGATTTAGAGTCAAATAAAACACCCGAGACTAATGAAGAAAACCGGGTGTTTTATTTGGGGCGAAAGATGGGATTCGAACCCACGGCCTCCGGAGCCACAATCCAGCGCTCTAACCAACTGAGCTACTTCCGCCATATAGCTAATCCGAAATGTACTAGCGAAAACTTGTCAGTTGGTTAGAGCGAGCGCTATTTTCTACGCTCAAGGCTGTCCAACTGAGATACTTCCGCCATAATAAATACTACGAAATGTACTAGCAGAATCTTGTCAGTTGGTTAGAGCGAGCGCTATCTTTGATACTCACGGCTGTCCAACTGAGCTACTTCCGCCGCATTACCCCTTCCCAGGGCATTTATTACTATAGCAGACAGGCGCTTGATTGTCACTATTCCCAAACGGTTTCGATATCTGCACCTAGCGAGTTCAGGCGGTTAGCAATATCTTCGTAGCCGCGATTGATATTGTAAACATCGCGCAGTACCGATTTGCCAGGCGCCGCCAGCATCGCTAGCAAAATCACCACGCTCGGACGCAGTGCGGCTGGTGCTGTGATATCAGCCGGCTTCCAGCGAGTCGGACCAGAGATATAAACCCGGTGCGGATCGACCATATTTACTTGAGCATTCATCTTAGTCAGTTCAGTAAAGTAGATTGCTCGATTTTCGTAGCTCCAATCGTGAATCAGCGTGCGGCCCTTGGCTACCGTGGCACATAATCCTAAGAATGGTAGATTATCCATGTTGATACCCGGAAACGGTAGAGCATGAATTTTATCTTTTGGAGCATGCAATTCGGATTTTTTGAGCACGATATCAACTAGACGAGTGCAACCATTGCGCGTCATGTACTCTTCGGAAATATAGTACTGCAGGCCCATACCCGCCAAAGTCGCTAGCTCTAGCTCCATAAATTCAATCGGCACGCGCCTGATAGTAATTTCTGAACCAGTCACGACACCAGCCGCCACGAAACTCATCGCTTCAATTGGGTCTTCGCTTGGGAAGTATTCGACGTCGCAGTCAATTGATTTTTTGCCAGTAATCTTGAGAACAGTGGTACCGATACCTTCTATTTTGACACCTAGCTTTTCTAGAAAGAAACAAACATCTTGCACCATATAGTTTGGGCTAGCATTGCGAATAATAGTCGTACCATCATAAAGCGCTGCCGCCATAACAACATTCTCGGTGACTGTATCGCCGCGTTCAGTTAAAATAATCGCTCGGTCGACATGCTGCGGCTTAGACGTGGCAATATAGTTGTCATTGGCCGCCTCGACACTCAAACCAAATGGTACCAGACCCGCCATATGCGGTTCAACTGTCCGCGTGCCCAGACTGCAACCGCCAGCAAACGGTATCTTGAACGTCTCGTATTGATGTAATAGCGGACCTAAAAACATAATGATACTGCGCGTCCGCTTAGCAGCTTCGACATCCATATTGTCGAGCTGCAAGACCCTCGGCGGATCAATCTCTAGGTCATGCTCGCTAATCCAGCGGCATCGCACGCCTATACTTTCCAGAACCTCAATAATTCGATTGACTTCCTCGATCCGTGCTACCCGGCGCAGCGTCGTTTTGCCTTTGTTAAGTAGACTAGCACACAGCAATCCGACAGCAGCGTTCTTACTAGTTTTGATTTCAATTTCACCATGCAATTCCCGGCCGCCATTGATGCGAAAGTTAGTTTTGCCCGAGCTATTAATCCGTACTATTTCGCTTGACAGCACCTCGCCGATACGCGCGATCATTTCGAGACTGATATTCTGCTTGCCGTTCTCAATTCGATTAATTGCCGACTGGCTAGTGCCAAGCTCCTCTGCCAGTTCGTTTTGAGTCATATTGCGTGCTTGGCGCGTCTCTTGGATGAGCGCACCGATGTTTTTGAGATACTTCGCCGTTTTCATGTCACCATAATATACCTGATATGATATATTGTCAAGAAATTCAATCGCAACCAACTCTATTTCAAAACGTTACAGTAAATGATTATAAGTGCTAAAATATAGATAAGAAAAAGGAGGATAATCATGACAGACATCGCAGTTGCTGATTGTATCGCCGGCGAAGAGGAGCGCCAGCGTGACGGTTTGGAATTGATACCAAGTGAAAATTATGTCAGCCAGGACGTGCGAAAAGCACTTGGTAGCGTTTTTACCAATAAATACAGCGAAGGATACCCTGGTAAGCGCTATTACGGCGGCCAAGAATTCACCGACCGTGTCGAACAGCTCGCCATCGACCGCGCCAAAAAATTATTCCGCGCCGACCACGCTAATGTCCAGCCGCACAGCGGCGCGCCAGCTAACGAAGCGGTCTATAGTGCTTGGTGCCAGCCAGG
>JABCNZ020000059.1 GCA_013333845.2 Candidatus Saccharimonadota bacterium | reverse complement strand
TAATCGATAACAGGCAGACGGGAAAGATTTTTTTATAATTTTTATTGCAGTATCAACTCGCACCGAGTCATTGTCAGAGTAAAATATAGTTAGACTACGCACGCGATCAAGTAGCGCCTCGTCAATCTCAAAATCAAAAAAACCGCCACGAAGCGGCTCGTCATATGGAGCTTCGGGGTTAAACTTATCGCCAAAAGCCGGCGCAACAAGATAAACGTCGCCTACACAAATTTGCGGATTCTCACTCATCCATTGAATTAGAAAACCCCCGCCACAACTATGACCAACCAATATAGTTTCTGAATTTACATCATACTTTTCAAAAGTCTGTAGCCACAACGAGTAATCTGGTCGCCATGATTCAGGCATCTCGGGCGTCTGAGTGTCAATACCGCAAATTAGTAGCTGTTGTTGCAGCCATGGAAGCCAAATCGAGTTGCTGGCGCTCGGTAGATTTGGATTGAAATACGATTGTTTGGACGGCTTACCGTGAATAATTATCGCCTGATTCATATTTCAATATTAACATAATGACAAGTCAGCTTATGAATTTGACAAATATGCAATGTATGATATGATAGCAAGCGAAACGATGGACGGTCTAAAACAACCCATAACAGCTTTTTGTGTAGGCGGGGGCGGCAGTCACCTAGAGAGAGGCTCAGTCGCCTTTAATTATATTAACCGTACTCTATCAGACTATGATATTACTCCTCACAATGTTCACGGTGTCACCGATGACACGACTAGTTCTCGCGTTCTCTCACCCTCAGAACAATATGAAGAAATAATGGATAACGTATCTGACAGAGGCAAAGAAGGCCCTGTATTACTAATAGCCCAATGCATGGGTACAATTGCTGCCCATCAGGCATTATTATCCATGACAAAAGAAAACATAAACACAGCACTTGTAACTTTTTCACCCCCATTACCAAACCCCAACGAAGTAATTCAACTGCCAAATTCTAGAAAACGACGACGCCATAATGATACAGAGATGCAATGTCCGACATTTCCAGACGGCAAGATAGGTGATTTCAGTGTTCTACGCCAAGAATGGCTTCCTATTCCTCGGGAGTATTTTCATGACATCCAAAAAACTCGCGATCTAGAAGAGAAACTACACAAATTAGTCGAAATTGGCCGCGCAGCAGTAATTGCGGCAGAAAGAGACTGGAATACTAGTACTCCGTTAATTGTTAGCAGCTGGAGGCGAAGCTGGCAACTGCACGGATTGCACGAGGCTAGACAACGAGCTATTATCGTACCAAAAGCTGGCCATTCACTCCACCCAAGCGGCGAGAACAAGCACCTCACTCCCCTTTCGCAACAGCAAGCCTGCCAATTGGTCGTAGACACCGGCTTAAAAATTTTGAGCACCAGCTTTCCAGGCAGAGAATTGAAATAAACAAGAAAGCACTTCAGCGACCTATCAACGGCGTAAGTATTCTTCTAAGAACTTGCTCCACTCCGGCGCATTCTTCTCGCGGAAATAATGGCGCAAGAAATCAACCATAATTTGCTGGCGGTTCTCTGCCTCTGCTCGCCCTGGCCCCGTTAGCATCAAGCCTTTCAGTTTCAGCAGCTTTTCAAAAAAGTGATTAATGAAGCCGTCGGTATCATGCGTATTGCCGTCAGCATTATATTCGTGCGCCGCCAGATTAACATTCGGCCAAACCGCGGGGTCAAAAATCCGCCCGCCATGATGGCAGGCATAAACCAGCGCCCGCTCAATCCCAACCGCGCCAATAGCATCGCACATGTCAGCGTCAGACACCAGCCGCCCCGCCAGCCGCTGTGGCTGCTTGCCGTTCAAACATTTGCTATAGCCGATCGCCGCAACATTTTCCAATACCGCTCGGCGCAAATCTTCAGCCACCTTTGCTTCTGTCATAATATTTACTGCGTTCGTCAATTTCTCTGCCTGCGCCTTGCCGACTAGTTTATAGTCGTCGACGTCATGCAGCCAAGCCGTCAACAGCACTTCTTGCAGATCCACTGATTCGCTGCATTCGCTAGCAAAACGCTCTGCCAGCAGCGCCACTCGCTCGACATGATCATCGGCGTGACCTGAGGTGTCGCTGCCTAGTAATTCACGGACCAATAGTTTAACTTTATTAAGTTCAGGAGTTTGCTTATTATTCATAGCATTTATTATATCTCATTGCCGCCACTAGCACATTAGCTGCCCTTGTATTTCTATAGTATTTATGCTATAACATAAAGATATGGCTGAAGTAATCACCACCGCCCCAAAGTCGAAAGAAGCGAAAATCAAACTGTTATTTGTGCCGCTCGGCGAGCTAACTTTGCACTTAGGCGACGAGGAGACGTCCGCTGCTATAAAAGCGATTGCTAATTTTGTCAACCGCCGCAGCCCAGGCGATAAGCAGATGCTGCCTGTATCTGATGCAGATATCGCCAGTAAACATACTGATATCGTAGCCTTGCGGCTGCCTGAAACCAAAGACGCTATAGACGCTAACTTTATCACAAACAATGTAGTCGGGTACGTTGGAGCGATGAAACCAATCAAGCATGGCGCTCGTCTAATGTCTGAAGTCGGCTCGCTCAAAGTCGACGATAGCCTGCGCGGCCACGGTGTCGGAACTATATTATTTGAGAGAATTGTTCAAGCAATACAAGATGAAGGGATAACACCATATGCTTTCTGTAATTCAGATAGCCTGCCCATCGCTAAACGGCTCAATGGACATGAAATAGAATCAACAGACGAAGTGCCCCCAGAGGCATTGAAATTATGCAAAGATTGCCCTCTCTATGGCAAAGCTAGTAGCAAAAAATACGGTTGTTGTGATACTGTAATGGTATGGGACGCGCTGACCGAAACCAGCCAGACATTATCGAACTAACCAAGCAGCTTATAGCTATACCGTCGGTGTCGGGCAATGAATCAGAAATTCTACGCTTCGTCGCGTCGTGGATGCAATCAGCCAATTTTGACGAAGTTATTACTGATGAGCGCTTTACCGCTGGATTAATCCGTGCCAAAAAGCAGATAGCAAAGCGCGCGCTCATTTTGTGCGGGCATGTTGATACGGTTTCTCCTGGCGATGAGTCAGCTTGGCGGCAGAGTCCGTGGCAACCATACGTTATGGACGGCCGGCTATATGGTCTAGGCGCCACCGACATGAAAGCTGGCGGCGCTCTACAAATGATAGCCGCCGCCGAATACGCAAACGAACGGCGTGACGACCTTGACGTGTGGTGCGTCGCCGTTGCTAGCGAAGAAGTCGATGGTGCTGGGTCGGCTGATTTTGCGAAGTATTTTTCAGAAAAGACACATTACGAAGAAGTTAGCTGCGCCATCGCCGAACCGACGGATAATCGAATTGAAATCGGACATCGCGGCAACAAGTTCGTTGAATTTATCTTTGAGCGCACATCAAGCCACGCCTCGCAAGAGAGCGCTTATTACGATAGTTCGCTGCCAGCCGTGGTGTCGTTCCTAAATGATTTACCAGAGATTCGCGAACAGCTTCATGCCGCCTATAGCCACGATATTTTGGGCGCTCCTAGCTTCACGCCAACGCGCATTGAACCTGCAGGGTCATACTCTAACAACAAAACAGCTGGTGTCAGCTCTGTCATTGTCGATATACGTACCACGCCGCCCCTGGACGCAGACTTTGAGAAGTGGGTTGACGAGATAGCTGCTAGCTACGATTGCACATGGCGGCATCCCGCTACACCTGTACCGTCTGCTTTGTGCGATACGAACGCCAAAATCTTGAAAACCATGCAGCGCCTACTGCCAGAAGCTGAGACAGCAGTCAGCTACGGCGGCACCGATCAAGCGTTCTTCCAGGCCATTGGCGCAGAGACGGTCATCTACGGTCCTGGCGATTTCGACCAAG
>JABCNZ020000058.1 GCA_013333845.2 Candidatus Saccharimonadota bacterium | reverse complement strand
CGTCGGAATGCAAGCCGACGCGCGGCGGGTCGACGATGACGAGTTCCTTGCCTGTAATGTAGTCGAGGGCTTGTTCGCTGGGAGCAAGGACAGCACGGGCGTCGGTGCGGTCAAGCTCGGTAATGTTGCGCTGCATTTCGCGGACAGCGTCGGCGTTGATTTCCACCAGCGTGACGTTACCTCCGCCAATGGTCAGACCAATGGTGCCGACGCCAGCGTAAAAATCGAGAATTGGCTGATTGGCAGCGAGCGGCACCTCAGAAAAAATCTGGGCAACTTCACGTGGGTCCCGGATTATTTTCTGATGGTGCCCGAGCTGCTGACCCGAGTGTTGGCCAGTACGATCGCGCAGCACCCACTCCCGCATATCGCGCAGCGCCTGCTCGTAAACCGGGATGTTGACTTGGAAAAAGCCTTCGCAGGCGTAGCGGAATGGCACGCCAAGAATGGTGTCGGTCAGGGCGGTATTGCCGAAATGCGCCAGACGCTCGGTGATGCGGCTGGCTGGCGAACGTGGGTCAGAATAGATAATTTCCCCGCCCTGAGCTGGCAGCTCGGTGGCTTCATCGGCGGTAATTATTTCGGGCAAGCGATCTTTAATATACAACTGCCATACGCAACTTCCCGACTGATCGCAGCGGACGAGCAAGGTCTTGAGCTGGCGAGCCGCGACGCGCTTATGGCGCAGTAAATCGCGGATAGCCCGTGCCAGGTTATTGATTGCAGGGTGCGCCAAACTTGTGCCATCGACGACAATCTTGCCTTTGCTGCCGCGGCGGAAAAATGCTAAATCAAGCGTATCATCAGATGACTCTTCACGGTCGCTATCCGCGTCTATCTCTTGGTTATTATCAGAAAATAATTCGGGACCCGAGACAAGCCCAGATTTTTTCTGAGATACCGCTCGGGATACCACCGATTCGCTATACCAGCTAAATTCAACTTTGTTGCGATAACCATATGCAACATTGTCGCAATAAATGTCAATTGTCTCTGATAATGCAACATTATGCAGCGCGAACGCGTCGTCGATCAACTGTGCTTTGTATGTTTGTTCAACTTCTAGTGGCATGATTTGCCAAGGACTGGTCGAAAGATAACTATCCGGGTCGCGCGGCTGGATGCGGTCGGGGCTTGGCGAGATCACTTCCTCGACGACCGCTTCGACGAGGTGCGACTTCTTTTTGGTAATGCGAACAGTGACGGTCTCACCGGGTAGTCCGCCCCATACGAAGCATTTGCGTCCGTCGGCCAGCGTCCCTAGCGCTTGCCCGCCGCCAACGATTTTGTCAAGGTGAATAGTCTCGAGTGACTGTCTTTTCATCGTACTTATTATAACAAAATGAAAGATACTGTTTAGTAGAGATTACGAAAGGCGTCTCCATAACAATAACGCATGCCTTTCCAACGACCAAAATTATGACGCTAGTAACTTAATAGTGTGGCGAGCGATTTCGACGCCTTCATCTGTCGGTATGACAATTATCGGCTTACTGACTGCCGCTTGCGAGATGCTAGTGAACTCGGTCGGGTTAAGACATGATTTGTTACGATTGCCGTCAAGTATGAAGTCGAGGCATTCCAAGTGAGCAACGATACGCCGGCGCAAATTCGCCGAACGTTCCCCTACTGTGCCAGTAAATACCAGCAAGTCGGCGCCGTTCATGGCGACCACCATCGCGCCGATAGCCTTATGGACACTGTGAATCAAAGTCATCAGCGCTAGATGAGCAATATGGTCGCCATTAGCTTCGCGATCAAGAATTTCACGAATATCGCTAGTTCCGCTGAGTCCGAGTAAGCCGCCCTTCTCATCAAGATAATGCTCAAACTGATCATCGTCGAGACCAAGTTTGGTTTTGAGCGCCATAGCAGCAGTGTAATCAATCGAGCCAGTACGCGTTGCCATAATTACCCCCTCTAGCGCCGAGTAGCCCATGGTGTTGTCGATACTGCGCCCGTGAAAAACTGCACTCACTGACGAGCCGCTACCCAAATGACAGACGACGACCTTTGGTGGTAATTTGCCGCGGTTCCACAACTCATTAACGGCAGATGAGACCGACAAACCATGATAGCCAAAACGCTTAATCTCGAAGCGATCAGCGTCCTGCAGATTGATACCATAATTCCAGGCGTAGCTCGGCTTGCGAGCGTGAAAAGCACTATCCGAAATTAGCGCCACTGGTACAGTCGGCAGCGACGAGCGCAGAGCTTCTAGCTCTTGCAGCGTACCGGAGACGTGAATCGGGTCAAGCGGCAAAATATCGCGTATATGCTGGACAACGTCATCATCAACAAGCCTGTCTTTGAGAAAATAGTTGCTCGGTGCAACAATCCGCAGGCCGATCGCGCGAACATCACTAGGACTTTCCAGTAAATGTTCGCGGTTAAAAATACCATACAAATGTGCGGCCGACTGGGAAATGTCAGTAAAACCAAGCGGTACTTGCCGCGTATCGCCGCCAGTACGCAGCGTCGCGATTAGTTCGCTGCCGCTCTGCTCAATATGTAACGCAGCAACTTCTTTGAGCTTGTCGTCGACCAGCGCGTATTTGCGACTAGCGCTGCCTGGATTTGCAATTAGTAGTAATGACATTCCCCACCCTTTTCTTTACGTTAATTTGTTTGCCCGTGCCAGGCTTCCTCTTTCGCCTCGTCTAGTCCGCGCGCTGCTGGCCACACCCAGGCGTCAATTTCTGGCAAGTCAACGCCATTAGCCTTGATGTAAGCAGTATTCTCATCAATCTTACCTTGGTAAATCGAAGCTAAGTGCTCGGCCTCCTCAAACGGAACGACGCCATTGCGGCCCAGCTGGCGGAATGCAGCAATCGCCAAATCATAGCGGCTGGTTTCATTGCGAACATGCATATCAAACGGCGTGGTCGTCGACCCGATCTCTTTGTAGCCGCGAATATCAAAGCGCGTCGAATCAACAGCATAGTTAAAGAGAATCGATTTAACTGTCTGCGGATAGCCATGGAAATTGAAGATAACTGGCTTGTCGTCAGTAAACACCTTGTCAAAGAACTTTTGGTCGGCAACGCGGCGCAACGTACCAAAGCCAACAGTAGTCAGACTCGAAACGTTAACGCAGCGAATTTTAGCGTTCGGGCAATGCGTTTTGACAATATCAATAGCTGCCATAGTTTCTTTGGTCGGATAATCGCCGCAAGCGGCCATAACTAGATCAGGATGTTCATCGCTAGCAAAATCCCAAACCATCAGACCAGCATCGACTTGTTGGCGAGCGAGTTCTGGCGACAACCAGCGCGGCTCGAGAGTTTTGCCGGCCACCAGCGCGTTAATCTGGCGAACACTTGACAGCATATGCTCTAAGCAAACTAGCGTGACATTACCGTCCGACGGGAAGTAAACATCACTGAAGTTACTCTGGCGGCGTAAAATATCGTCGATAAAGCCAGGGTTCTGGTGGCTAAAACCGTTATGATCTTGGCGCCAACCGCTCGAGGTCAGTATGTAGTTAATACTAGGTATAGTACCGCGCCATTCGACGTTACGGCTTTGGGTGAGAAACTTAGCATACTGGTCAACCATGCTGCCGACGACTTGCAAAAATGCTTCATAACTAGCGAATATAGCGTGGCGACCCGTTAGTACGTAGCCTTGCATTAAGCCTTGCATATTGTGTTCGGACAACATTTCCATGACTCGGCCATCACGCGACAGATCCTTATCCCACTCCATAATCGGCCATTGCCAGCTACGGCTAGTAGCCCGGAATATCTCGTCAAGCTTGTTGGAATAAGTTTCGT
>JABCNZ020000057.1 GCA_013333845.2 Candidatus Saccharimonadota bacterium | reverse complement strand
GTCACACCGGCCGGAATAACCACCGGCAGTTTTCCGATTCGACTCAGACTCATTACTCACCTTTCGTGTGATTTGATATTAACCCTGGTATTTTAGCATGGATTAGGGGTGAAATGCAAGGTTTACGTAACACGATTACTAAAGTTACGGTAGAAGCGTTTGGATATACAGATGCAGATGCTATGCAAAGGTTGTGAAGCTTAGCTTAGTTACTTGGTTCATGCTATGAAAGATGTGCTACCGCTTGGCAGAATGAATCAGGATATTTATTTTTCAAACGATTGGCCGCTTCTTCAGAACTTACCCAATGAAGCATAGCACCCGGCTCGCATGAATGAGGGATTTGGTCTGCTGGCAGCTGCACACAGTAGACGATCAACATTAGGCTCGTCATCATATTACCATATGGTAGCTGTTTGACCGATTTTACCACATCCCAAAGCTGTTTTTGGGCAATGTGATTAACGCCAATCTCTTCGTTTAGTTCACGCAAAAGTGTAGTTTCTATATCCTCGCCTTGATCAATTCTACCGCCTGGAATGTCCCAATAGTCCTTATTTTTGAGCAGTAAAATTTGATTTTCATCATTTCGGATAATAGCTTTTATTCCGATTTGGAATAACTGCTCCGTCATGTTATATCTCCTCTTATTTTACCAATATTCAATCGGATAGGTAGTTTAGGACAGGTCTCTTACGCTTCCGTATACTATATTTATTATACAGACGCAGTAGATTATCTATCTAGCCAATAAGTCCTTTCTCCTTGAGTGCAGCGTCAATTTTGGTTCGGTTGAAGCCGCGAATGATTACGCCATCGATGTCGGTGACAGGTATGCTGCTGGATTTGTCGCCAACTTTAGCGAGAAGTTCATCCATTGCACCCTCATCTTCGTCGATGTCGCGAACGGTATACTTGACGCCTAATTTGTCTAAGTATTCTTTTTCGGTTTTACAGTACGCGCACCATGCGGCGCTGTAAATGATTACTTGATTGTCTTGATTGTTTTGGTCGTCTCGATGGCTCGTCTGGTCGTCCATAATTATCCCCCTTCATTAATTACAATCATTATATACACAACATCTAGCGTATGCAAGCTATTTATCGGCGCTAGATGTACGGCTAGTCAAATACCACCCACCGTCAGCTGGCGATTGATAAATGTCAAGCTCGAGGTCAAGGTGGTATTTTTGCAGTTCTTTGATGGCGTTTAGGGCGGCTTGCCGGCTAGCGAAACGTTTCTTTTGCGGCGCGCGAGCGCTTTTGTTTTGGTACGGTGTATGTTTAGGGGTGCGGTTTCGTCTAGGCATAATGTCTTAAATTATACACTTTACATATAGCGGCTCATACTGCTACAATAGCGCTATGACCAGTGGGGCTGACAATACCGCCGAGACGCGGACTTCTGATAATACTGTATCTCGAGAAACTTTTACATCGTTAGGGCTGGCTATGGTCGGCGTGACGTGGAGGATGTATGTACCGATGCTTGGCTTGTTTTTTGCTGGCTTGTGGCTGGATAGTTTATTTAATAGTAAGCCTTGGTTGATGTTCAGCGGGTTTGCGGTAGGCGCGGCCGCCGCAGTGATTTTGGTGCGGCAACAGATAAAAAAGGTTAATAAGAAATGATGTTCGCGGCGCTACCCCATATATCGGTTAAGGCCGACGAAGTGTTTTCAATCGCCGGTTTACCAATAACTAATGCCAATCTGGTTGGCATCCTAGGATTAGTGCTTCTGGTGTGGCTAATGTTTCGTACGCGGGCGGCGGTGCTTGGCCGCAAAAAATCGAACTTCGCAACGCGCTTAACTCTTTGGTGTATAGAAGGATTATATAAGACGGTCGGACAAGTGATTCCTAACCAAAAGTGGGCTCGCCGAGTGGCGCCGCTGGTAATGACGATGTTTTTCTTCATAGCCGGACAATATTGGCTCGGTTTGCTACCGATTGTCGGGCCGATAACTGTCGGCCATACGCCGCTGTTCCGCGGTCAGGATGCCGATTTGAATATGACGTTTGCGCTGGCGACGGTAACTATCGTGATGGCGCAGGTGTATGCTGCGCGCGAGCTGGGTTTTGTTGGTAATCTGAAGCGTTACTTCGTTAATCCGTTGCGCGACCCGATTATGTCGTTTGTTGGTATCCTGGAGCTTGTAGCGGAGTTTTCGCGCTTGCTTAGTTTGTCGTTCCGTCTGTTCGGCAACGTGTTGGCGGGCGAAATACTGATTGCTATGATTGCTTATCTAGCGCAAGTTGCGATGCCTGCGGTTCTGCAGCCATTTTATATTTTTGAGCTGTTTATCGGCGGTATTCAGGCTTATATTTTCTTTATGCTTTCGACAGTGTTTATATCGCTCGGTTTGGCGCATCACGGCGGTGATGAGGAAAAACAAACGCATGATGATTCTTCGACTTCTTCCGGCATGAAATTAACGGCCGAGGGAGTAAAATAAATTTAGGTAATAACTAAACCATAAGGAGAAAAATATTATGGAAACTATAGCATTTACGCTAGCTTATATCGTCCCTGCATCGTTTGCAGCCATCGGCTGTAGCTGGATTGGCGCTTCGGCGATGAAAGCTGCTGGCCGCAACCCAGAAAAAATCAACGATTTGCGCACGATGATGATTCTCGGTATCTCGTTTATCGACGCTCTGGCGATTATCGGTTTCGTGGCAGCTATTGTCGGCAAGGTGATGTAAGGATTCGCGCGCGTGAATAACTTGCACTACTTTGCATCGGCTGGAGCTGGAAGCGATAGCCTATTGGGGCCACTAGGAATTGATTGGCGGTTATTCGTGCTGCAAACGGTTGCTTTTGCGGTCTTGCTGCTAGTGCTGAAAAAATGGGTTTATCCGCCTATTCTGGCCATGCTTGATGAGCGCGACGAGTCTATCAAAGAAGGTTTAGAGGCTGCCGAGCAAGCCAAAAAAGCGGCAAGCGAAAGCGAAAAGCGCACGGCCGCTATGCTGAAAAAGGCCCAGCAAGAGTCGCGAACTATTGTTGCTACTGCCAAGAATGAAGCGGCTGAAATGGTTGCTGAAGCCGAACAAAAGGCCAAGAACCAAGCCGATTCTATTCTCGAATCGGCTCGCAACGACGTCAGGGCAGAAGTTGCCCAGGCCAAGAAAGATTTGCGCGACCAGATGGTAGACCTAGTGGTCGATACAACCAGGAAAGTTACGCTGGATACGGTCGATCCAAGCAAAGACACTAGCTTGATCAAAAAACAGCTAGAGGAGATCAAATAGCGTGGCGGCCAGTACTATATCGCAGCGAAGATTAGCAGCGTATGTGGCTGGCCAATTGCTTGCAAGCGGCGACAAGAAGCGTCTTATCAAAGAGTTGGCAGCCTATTTGATCGAAACTGGCCGTGTGCGCGATCTCAATCAAGTGGTGGCGGCTATTGAAGAGGCACTAGCGTCGCGCGGCGCTGTTGTAGCGACGGTTACGACTGCTCGCCCGCTCTCGCCAGAAAATAAGCAAGCAATTGTTAAGCAATTTACGCCGACTGGCGCCAAACTATATATTCGCGAACAGATTGACCCGAGCGTTATCGGCGGCTTCAAGATTGAATTGCCTGGCAGCCAGTTTGACGGCACAGTGATACATAAACTAACAACCCTCAAGGGTATAAAGTAAAGGAAAAGAATGGCTGATATTACAGTGACAGAATTGTCGGACGAACTGCGCCAGGCGATTGCCCAGCTCGAGGTGTCTGAAGGTTTAGAAAAAGTTGGTATTGTGACTCGCGTGGGCGACGGCGTGTCGTGTGTGCATGGCTTGCGCGAGGCTGGTTATAGCGAAGTTTTGGAAATTCAAACAGCTGAGGGTATGGTTGAAGCCTTTGCTTTGAACTTGATGGAGGACGAAATCGGCGCGGTGCTATTAGGCAGCGACCAAGGTGTTTCCGCTGGCGATAAAGTCAAACTAAAAGGCGAAGTGCTGAGCGTACCAGTCGGCGAAGAACTGCTGGGGCGCGTAGTTAATCCGCTGGGCGAACCGCTTGACGGCGGTCCGGCAATCAAATCAAAGCAGCGCGGTCTGGTCGAACGCGAAGCTATCGGCGTAATGGGCCGTAAGTCAGTTCACGAGCCGCTGATGACGGGCATTATGAGTGTCGATGCGATGTTCCCGATCGGCCGCGGCCAGCGCGAGCTAATTATTGGCGACCGCCAGACTGGTAAAACCGCCATTGCCCTTGACACGATGATTAACCAAGCCCGCCAGAAAACCGGCGTAGTCAATATCTACGTAGCGGTCGGCCAGAAGCTCAGCAAGATTGCTCGCCTAGTTGAACGCTTGAAGTCCGAAGGCGTGATGGATCAGACTATCGTGGTGGCGACTAGTCCGAGCGACCCAGCTTCCCTGCTCTATCTGGCGCCATATGCTGGTACCGCTATGGGTGAATATTTCCGGGATAATAGCAAGCACGCCTTGATGATTTATGATGATTTAACTAAGCACGCGGTAGCTTACCGCCAGATGTCGTTGCTATTGCGCCGCCCACCGGGCCGCGAGGCTTACCCTGGTGACGTGTTCTATTTGCACTCGCGCCTGTTGGAGCGATCGGCTAAGTTGTCGGACGAACTAGGTGCTGGCAGCTTGACTGCTCTGCCGATTATCGAGACGCAGGCTGGCGACATTTCAGCTTACATTCCGACTAATGTTATTTCCATCACCGACGGCCAGATATTTATGGAGACTGACCTGTTCTACCAAGGTATTCGCCCGGCGATTAGTGCGGGCTTGTCGGTATCGCGCGTCGGCGGCGCGGCTCAGACTAAAGCGCTGAAGAGTGTCAGCGGCAACCTTAAACTTGGCCTCAGCCAATTTCGCGAATTAGCCAGTTTCGCACAGTTTGGCAGCGATCTCGACGCCGAGACCAAGGCGCAAATTGAACGCGGCCAGCGCCTAACTGAATTGCTTAAACAGCCGCAGTATCAGCCGATGAGCGTCTGGGAGCAAGTTGTTAGCATTGTTGCGGTTAGCGAGGGCTATTTTGATGAAGTTCCAGCCGTCAAGATTAAAGACGCGCAGGCTGACTTGCTGGCTCGCTTGTGGACGAACCACAAAGCTGAAATGAAAGCGCTAAACCGAGGCGATAAAAAATTTGGCGAGGACAAATCTACCGCCAAGATTGTCAAGGACGCGGCGTTAGCGGTTGCTAAAGGATTTGAGGACTAACTAGATGCCGTCGACTCAGCAGCTTAAATCGCGTATTCGTTCGGTCAAGAACACTCGGCAAATCACCAAAGCTATGCAGATGGTGGCAGCTAGCAAGATGCGCCGCGCTCAAGAGGCGACCAAAAGCTCTCAAGCCTATACAGCGGCAGCACGCGAACTGCTGGCGTACTTGGCGCAGCAAGGTGCGACCGATAATCACCGTTGGTTCGTGCAGCGGCCGGTCAAAGCGCGCCTGCTGATTGTGGCAGCAAGCGACAAAGGGTTGGCTGGTGCTTATAACGCTAATATCATCAAGACCTATCTGCATGAGCTGCATCAAGATGACCAATCGGGTATCGCTAACAAAACTATCGCTATCGGCCGCAAAATCGCTCAAGCAGCAACGCGCATCAAAGATACTGAAATCGTCGGTACCTACGAAGATTTGCCCGACCGCGTGCCAGGTGCGCAGTTTCATGCTATCCTCAACACCGCCAAAGACATGTTCGAGGCTGGTACTGTCGATGCTGTCGACGTGATTTTCACGCGCTTTGTTAGTAGTATGACGCAGAAAGCTGATATCGTTCGCTTGTTCCCTGCCGGTTTTGTGCCCGACGATGAAATTAGCGATGACATCCGCGAAGCTAAGTTTGAGCCAAGTCCTAAATATATCATAGATGATATAGCTTACCGGCTGATTAGCGCTCGTTTGTACCAAGCCCTGCTTGACTCGCGTGCTAGCGAACATAGCATGCGAATGCTGGCGATGAAGAACGCCACTGATAACGCTAGCGATTTGGTGGCTGACTTGACGCTAGAAATGAATAAGGAACGCCAGAGCGCAATCACTCAAGAACTGACCGAGATCAGCGCTGGCGTGGAGGCGATGCAATGATAAAAAAAGGAGTTACTATGAGTAAAAACCAAGGAAAAATCATCCAAATCATGGGCGTGGTGGTCGATGTTGAGTTTGATGATGGCTCGTTGCCAGAAATATACGAAGCGTTGACGGTCAAGCGCGGCCAGCAGACGATTACGCTCGAGGTAGCGCAGCATCTCGACCAACAGACAGTACGAACGATTAGTCTGCAAAACACCGACGGATTGCGCCGCGGCCAAGTTGTTACGGCGACTGGCGCGCCGATTAGCGTACCTGTTGGCGAAGATACGCAAGGCCGCATGTTCAACGTAGTTGGCGAACCAATCGACGGCCGCGAGATTGCCAAAAGCGCCAAGCGGGCGCCGATTCACCGCCAACCGCCGGCGTTGACCGAACAGTCCAATAAAACTGAAATCCTCGAAACCGGTATCAAAGTTATCGACTTGATCGCGCCGCTGACCAAGGGCGGTAAAGCTGGCTTGTTCGCTGGCGCTGGCGTCGGTAAGACAGTCCTTATCCAAGAGCTGATTAACAATATTGCTAAGTTTCACTCAGGCAACTCGGTTTTTGCGGGTGTTGGCGAGCGAACCCGCGAAGGTAACGACCTCTATTACGAGATGAAAGACGCGGGCGTGCTGGACAAGACTTCGCTAGTGTTTGGCCAGATGAACGAACCGCCTGGAGCTCGTTTGCGCGTGGCGTTATCGGGCTTAGCGATTGCCGAGTCCTTCCGCGATGAAGGTAAGGACGTGCTGCTATTTATCGATAATATCTTTCGTTTTACTCAAGCAGGCGCCGAAGTATCAGCGCTATTGGGACGCTTGCCGAGCGCGGTTGGTTACCAGCCAAATTTGCAGCAAGAAATGGGCGCCCTGCAAGAGCGTATCACTAGTACCAAAAAAGGTTCGATCACCTCTGTCCAAGCCGTCTACGTGCCAGCTGACGACTTGACCGACCCAGCACCAGCGACTACTTTTGCTCACCTGGATGCCACTATCGTGATGAACCGTGCCTTGACAGAAATTGGCATCTATCCTGCCGTGGACGTGTTGGATTCCAGCTCTAACTCGCTTGATCCAGAGATTGTTGGCGAGGAGCATTATGCGGTGGCTCGCGAAGTCCAGCGAGTGTTGCAGCAATACAAAGAATTGCAGGATATCATCGCTATTCTCGGTATGGAGGAGCTATCAGACGACCAAAAGCAAACTGTGGCGCGGGCTCGCCGCTTGCAGCGCTTCTTGGCACAGCCGTTCCATGTCGCTGAGCAGTTCACTGGCAATCCAGGTAGCTACTTCAAACTAGAAGATACTATCAAGGACGCTAAAGACATTCTCGACGGCAAATACGACGACAAGCCAGAAAGCTGGTTCTATATGTCGCCAGTGCCGCTTAGCGAGAAGAAGGACTAAGTTCGAGATGATGCAGTTTCAGCTAATCACGCTAGCTGGTGTTAAGCTCGACGAGCCAGTCTACGAGGTAATGATACCAACTACCGAAGGGCAAATCGCAGTCTTCCCGAGTCACGAACCGCTAGTAGCAGTGGCCCAGCCTGGCGCGGTAGCGGTCCGCCGCCAGAAAACCGACAGCGACGACCAACTGGAATACTTCGCGATTAGCGGCGGCGTGGTTGAAATCAACCAGCAGCGCGTGCGGATTTTAGTCGACGAAGCCGAGCACGGCGACGATATTGTTGAAGCCGAGACTCAGGCCGCTCTCGAGCGCGCTCTCAAAATGCGCGATGAGGCTCAGGATCAGGTTGAGCTCGAAAAGGCTCACCAGCTGGTCGATCGCCACCGCGTACGTTTGCACGTGGCCGGCTTGCGCCGCCGTCATCGCCGGCGATAATTATAGCTAATGCAAAATCATATTATTGAGCACGGTTTGTTTTGGCTGTCGTTTTCCGCTAAGTAAATGTGATCGGCGGTATTATCGCGATGGCAGCTTATAGATGGCGGCTTATATTAGTCTATCTGTATGATGTTAAGTTTAGTACACAGAATGTCATTGTTGCCACGGCGTTTGGCTGCGCATAGACGGTGTGCACCATCGCCGTATAGAGCGGCGAAAATCGACCCGTCTTTGCGCGTATATACCGTGACGCCGTGAATTGGCGGAGCAGTTTTTGCAGAAAGACGCGAATACTCGCGAATAATACTAGAGCTGCGTCTACCGTTTTTTGGAGATCTGCGACCTCTTCGCCAGTCGGAAATTTCTGGCGCAGCTACGAATAAGTCTACCGGTATGGGAACGCTATATTCAGTTGGCTCAGATCCGGGTGTTAGCGAATCTATATCGACAACTACCCGCGACGTTTTTTTGCTGCCGCCGATCCTATCGAGAGGGATAGGCTCTTTGATTGGGCTGATATTGAGCTAGTGCAAGCCTGCCACCAGCTTAACTAGTCTCAGGTCGTTGATATTGACTTTCTCGGGTAGTTTATCTGCTTGAGTATTTATATCTATGCTATTTGCGACATGTAAGTCATCAACGGTGCGTTCATCTGACTCTTCGTCGGATCTAAGATGTAGTTTTTCTCGTACGCCTTCGAGCATATGCATTATACTTTATATTATACACCATTTATCTACATATGTCAATAGAGGTCCAGTAAGCGGCAGGCGTTGGCTCTAAGCTTTGTGTGCTTGCATTAGCGCAATTGCCGTCGATCCTAAGTCCGTTACTGTTTCTTTGTAGTGGCAATCCTCGCTGAGCGGGCATAGGCTGCATAGAAATTCGGGGGCAGTTTGTTTTGTTCTGTCCAGGGTGGCAATTGATACTGGGATCACGCCCCTCTTTTTTAGACGTCCTTGCTCCCCTGGAGATTTTTGCTTTATTGACACTTGTATGTCCCATTCTTCTCCTGCTAAGCAAGTTGCTTGTATATCTGTCTTTTTTGCATAGTCAAGCTTGGCGTTGCTTTTTGTTTCCCATCCAGCTTCTCTTAATTCTGCGGTAACTCTAAGCTCGGCGTTTCGCCCTATTCTTTGCGCCTGTCGCCCAAGCTCTGTTCTCCTTAAATTAGCCATTTTCGCATTATAAAATAACTTTTCAATCGAGTCAACTTTTGCAATATATAATTGCCGCTGTTGGACTGTCGCGAATGCTCGGTAAGCAATCTGCAATTCTTTGCAATGTGCTATAAAAGTTGTTAGTTAATTAGAATCGATGAGCTGGCGGACTTCGTCGGTGTTTTTGGTGTTCATTAATTGCTCGCGCAGTTCCTTGGCGCCGTCGAAACCGCGAATGTAGATTTTGAAGAAGCGTTTCAGGGTTTCGAAGGGGCGGCCGAGGGTTGGCTGGTAGTGGTCAAAGAGATCGAGGTGGTAGTTGAGGAGTTTGATTAGCTCTTGTTTATGATCGACGACGGGGATTTTCGTTTCCTCGGTTGGAGCACTCTTTCTGTTTGTCTCTCGGGTACCATCAGAAAAGAATTCGGGGCCCACGTAAAGTTGCCCAAATTTTTTCTGAGGTACCACTCGAGACGCTCGAAAGCAAAACGGATCGCTAAAAACTCCCCGCCCAATCATAATGCCGTTGAGGCCTGGGTGGGCTGCGAATAGTTCCTCGCCATGGACGCGGTTGCGGATGTCGCCGTTGATGGTCAAGAGCGTTTGTGGGGCGATTTCGTCGCGTAGTTTGATGATGTCGTCGATGAGTTCGTAATGCGCCGGTACTTTGCTCATTTCTTTTTTGGTGCGGAGGTGGACGGTTAGGTTGGCGAGGTCCTGCGCCAGTAGCGTGCCCAGCCATTCTCGCCATTCGTCAATATAGGTGTAGCCGAGCCGTGTTTTGACGCTGACTGGCAGTCCTGCAGTTTTGGCGGCGGCGATGGCGGCAACTGCTACGTCGGGTCGGCGGATCAGTGCGGCTCCCCCCGCTTTTGATGGCGGATTTGGCGGGGCAGCCCATATTGATGTCGATACCGTCAAAGCCGAGTTTGGCGCAGTGAGCGGCAAATTGCTCCATGTCGCCCGGCTCGCCGCCCCAGATTTGGGCGACCAATGGATGTTCGTCGTCGGTCTTGACCAGTCGCCCAGCAATGGCTTTGTCGCCGGCGTGCACCCAGCCGGTGGCGTTGGCAAACTCTGTGAAAAAGACATCGGGCGCGCCCGCCTTTTTCACGACATGGCGAAACACCACGTCGGTGACGGCTTCCATGGGCGCTAAGATGAAAAATGGCTGCGGTAGATTGTCCCAAAATGATGTCATCTCTGTTATTTTATCACAAAAGGAAAATCCCCTCACTGGCGTCATTGACAGTGAGGGGTGTGGTGGGCTCAAGCGGTTCTGCTCGGAGCGGCCCGGAGGGGCTGCTGCCACGAGTGAATCTCGCGAACCCGTTAAGTTATGCCCCGCGACCTTGTCGAAAGGAGGGGAAAGTCAAGGTCACGGGGCGGAGGAAGAGAGATATGGATGGACGGGTACTCTCTCCCTCCTCCTCCTTTGCGGAGGAGCTTATCTCGGGGCTCTCCCGGGAAGATGAGGGGGCGGGAGTACCCCATTGTGCTCCCGGACGCACTGCATGTGTATGATGTTCCCTAGCGCAGTCGTCTATGCATCCGCCTCCCACAGCGCGATGCATACCCCAGTGGATGTGACGGGAATCGAACCCGCTACGGCCTGCTTGCAAAGCCCTGGCCTGTCGACCTTCGACCACACCCTACGATTCTTTTCTGGCTGGGGAATCTCATAGACCCAGGGGCGGACGGACGCCCTTTGCTGGCCTGGCGCCAGCGGTTCTCGGGGTGCACGCCCCGAGCCGTCAGAACAAGAGCTTATCTTCTCTTATCCTTCTCTTCAAGCGCCGCTCGCGCAGCGCTAAAAGGGCCTCCTCCTGCCTGCGAGGCGGCACGCTCAACGGCCTCGGTCTGCTGAGCTGAGGCCTTGCCGGACTGAACCGCGCTGATGGCGCGGTCCAGGTTCTCCGGCTGGACGGGATCAAAGAACCATCCCATAGGGTTTTCACCCCCTTTCCGCCCCAGTTTGAGGCAAAAAAAGAGCGAACTTTCTTTTTGGTAACGCTTCCGTGCAGGAGCGTCGTCTAGATCCGGCTTTTCACCGAATCAAAAGTTCGCTCCGTTGGACAAAAGCTAATATATATATATCAATAATAGAAAACAATGTCAAGAAAACTTGTCAAGATTGTGGTATAAAACTATTAACTTGGTAGAAATTAAGCTTATTCATCGCCTGTTTTTGGCTGTTCGTAAGCCGGATATTTGCCCGCTAGCAAGTCTTCTTCGAACTGTAAAACTCCCCGGTAATTCGCCTCGTAATGGCTGGTGTCTGGCAATTCTAAGGAGGTGATGCAGCGCCAACCAGCTGCGATTAGGCGTTGAAAATCGGCTAGCTCGTCGTGGCTGAAGCGGTCGTCAAGCTGGCAGATGTCGCCGCGGGAGTCTGGTTCGACAAACTGCAGTACGGCGCCGCCGAAATCGTATTTCGCGTAATCGCGCGAATTAGCGCAGAGCAGCTCGTAGAACATCAGCTGCTGGCGGTATTTGTGAAGCTTGATTTTTTCATAGTCTGATTTGCCGGTCCAGGAAGTTGACGGTTTGCCGGTTTTGTAATCGGTGACGGTGATGGTCTGATTGTCGATATCAACTAGGTCGAGCGAACCGGTCAGGCGGGCTTGGCCGAGAACGACGCCCTGCCCGGCAAAACTAAGCTCGGGTTTTTGTGATGGCTTAAAGGTGTCGTATTTGGCGCTCAGGAAGGCTTCGAGCGCCTCGATGCCGCGCTTGCTATACAATGCCAGATCAGCGTCGCTTAAATTTTGCTGGTGTAGTAGGCGGATAAATTCGCCGGTAATATCCTCGATTGGTTTGCGAGTGCCGCTGGCCGCCAAATGGTTGTGCGCGTGCTGCAGAACGGCGTGAATCAGAGTGCCGTAGATGGCGTTGGCGCTTTTGGCCTGCGGGAAGCGCAGCAAATTATTTAGCAAAAAGTTCTGCGGCCCGCCGCGCGTAACGTCGATAAAGTTATTGAGGTGCGTAACAGATAGCTTGTAATTTTCGAGAGTTGGCGCTAGCAGCTCTTTCATAGTGCGGCTAATCGGCGCAGTTAAGCGGTCGTGCCAGGCGATTTCGCTTTGCTCGGCGAGCGCGGCGGTGCTATTCGGCTGGCGGTCGATTTCTTGCAAATTGGTGCCAGCCAGAAAACTAGCTTTGAGCGTGTCTTTGGCGGTGTCGTCGCTGCGGGCATAGCTCAGGTAAAGCTGGCGTTTGGCGCGCGTCATGGACACGAAGTACAAGCGTATGCGCTCGTCATAGCTATCGGCGTTTGGCGAGATAGCCAAGTTCTCTGGATAGCCGATCAAGCGGCTGCGGCTGCGCCCGCGTTCACCCCACATCGAGTCGATTGAGTTGATGACATAGACGGTGTCGAACTCTAGGCCTTTGGATTTGTGGGCGCTCATTAGGTTGATGGCATTTTGAGCAGTTTCGCTGGCGCGCCGGATGCTAACGACGGGGATATTAAGCTGGCGGTAGGTGTCGATTAGCGTCAAGAAGTCACTGGCTAGCAGTGTGCTGCCTGGCGCGCCCTCGCGCAATTTACTGCGCAAGGTTTGCAATGCTTCTAGAGCAGTTAGGTAGGCGTCGAGCGAATTATTGAGAGTCTTACTATTAAAATAATATTGGTAAAATGGCGATATGAAAGCTTTGCGGTGCGGTTTGGTTGGTTTGCGCGCGGCGTCGTTATCATCATTATCGTCGTCGGTGTCGTCGTTGGCTGTGTAGTTTTGCGGCACGCCGATGAGCGTGTCTAGGAAAGTTTCGAGCGGCTCGGTCAGGCTAGCCTTGGCGCGGTCGAGCAGCCACTTGGCTAGCGGTTGAAAAGTCGGCGACGCCAGCATCGCTTCAAGCCAGTTGGTGCGGTTGCGGTAGGCTTGTAAACTTAGCCGCCAGATAGCTTCGCTGTCAAAGTCGAACATTGGCTGAGCTACCAGCTCGGGCAGCAGGCTGTTGGCTTCGTCATGCTCCCTTGCTGCGATGTCAACGCAGATACGGGTCATTAGCTCTAGCAGCTGGATGCGCTCATCGTCGAGAACATTATCGCGGCGCTCGTAATTAACAGCAATACCAGCGTGATTCAGATACGGTAGCAGCGCAATCAAATCGCTGTGGCGCCGAGCGATGACGGCAATTTCTGATGGTTTTATACCTTTTGTGATATTTTCTTGGATTGATTCGGCAATCCAAGCGAACTCCTCCTGGCGGCTTGGCAGCGCGGATAGTGTAACTTGGCTGTTAGCGTCGTTGGTATGCGCTTGCAACTGCTTATTTATATCCATGGATGTTTCTAGGCGGCCGCTAGCCTGAACGATAATTTCGCGGGCGCGATTAAGGATCTCTTGCGACGAGCGGTAGTTGTCGGTCAAAACGACGCTGTCGTGATTGGGATACCGCTTGCGGAAACGATGAATATTGCCGACATCGGCGCCTTGAAAACTGTAGATTGCCTGATCATCGTCGCCTATCGCCATGATGTTTGGCGCATCGCCGTGCGGCGTGTCTGTCAGGTTGAAGAGAATACGCAGTTGCGCTAGGTTGGTGTCTTGAAATTCGTCGACCATGATATATTGATAGCGTTCTTGCAGGTTGAAGCGTAGGTCTGGATACTGCTCAATCGCTTGCACAACGTTTAGAATCATGTCGTCGTAGTCGAAGAGTTCGGCTTGGCGCATTTCGGCGAGATAACGGTCGTAAATCGGCGCGACAGCGCGTAATTTTGCGTGGCGTTTGCGATCTTTGAAGACGAACTCGCCGCGAGCGTCCTTTTCGAGCCAGGTGTTGCGCCAGGCTGTGATTGGCATTGTCTTGCCACTAGCGACCGCTTCGTCGAAAGCGCGCGCTAGGCTTAGTGCTAACGCGTCGGCTAGCGGCGCGATAGCTGGCGGCAATTGCGGCGCTGGCAATTCGGCGATTTTGTTGGCAATTGGCGGCAGCAGAGCGATAGTGGTTTTGCTGATGCGATTAGCAAAAATAGCTGCGAGGTCTGGCTCAACAGCGTCAAGCAGCTTTTCGTTGCTATCAATGATTTGCAGTAGCTCGCTGCTAGATAGGCCAGCCTGCTTTAACTCGCTGATTACTTGCGCTGTGTCGCGCAGGTGCGTGAAATCGCCGTTCATTTTGCTGGCTAGCGGATTATTGTAGTCGAGCTCCTCGAAAATATCAGTTAGAATTGAGTAAGTCGCCACTTCGTCGGCTGGCGAAAAATCAGCGCCGCGATAAAAATACTCGCTATGATGATTGATTATTTCTGTGCCAAAACTGTGAAAAGTTTGAATTGCTACCTTGTAAGCATCGGTACCAATGATTGACGCTAGACGCGCCCGCATAGCGTTAGCGCCGCTATCGGTAAAAGTTAGGCAGAGGATATTTTCGGGCAGCGTGTCGGTGACGCGCAAAATGTTAGCGGCGCGCATGCTGAGTAGCTCGGTCTTGCCAGTACCCGGGCCAGCGACGACTAGCAGCGGCCCGTCGATAGTATCAACGGCCTTTTTTTGAGCAGAATTAAGCTTATTGTAGCGAGTTTTGAACTTTTCCATCTATTTTATTGTAGCGCAAAGCTCGGTAAATGCCCTAATGTTTTATGGTATAATTTGATTGTGAATAATGATTTCTTTGACGATGCTGCAATCGAGCAAATAGCCAAAGACCGCTTTGGCGTGTCCTTAGAGGTGAGTACGGTGGTGGCGCGGCGGATTGATTGCGGACAAGCTGCTTTGGCAACTTTTTTTCTCTCGGCCAAGAAGCAGTTATACTGCTACATTGAAGGCTCGTCGCAGCTGACGCTGGGCGATATTCGCAAGATGGCGGTGCGTATGGGTGTGCGGCCCGAGATATTTTTCCCGCCGAAAGGCCAGCCGCAATATTTCGAGGAAATTGCGCGCGATATGTTCGTTAAGGTATATCCGGGCCGGCGCGATATCAGCCAGGACGACTTGCGTTTCTATCGGACGCTGGTGCCGTATTGTCCGGCGCTTTTCTTGGTCGAGGAAGTCAAAAATGGCACCATTTATTGCGCTGATCATGATGCAAGTTCTGGCTGGCGGCCGGCAGCGAAGTTTGTCTATCGGAGGCTCCGAACGAGTTAAATGCGGGATTATTTAGATATTATTCGCCGTAATTTGATGTCGCCAATTGTCATTGCGATTTTTTTGTTGGCGCTAGCGCTATTGTACGCTGGCGAGCGGCGCGATGCTTGGTTTATATCGGTAGTGATTGCTGTCAATACAGTAATTGGTATTGTTCAGGAGGTTCGCGCCAAGTATGCTCTCAAACAATTAGAGCTAATGAGTGCGCCGCGAGCGCGATTAGTTCGCGGCGATGAAGTTGTAGAAGTGATGTACGATGCCTTGCAGGTTGGAAACGAGATTCTACTCGAGGCTGGCGATGAACTGCCAGCGGACGGCGTAGTTCTGTCGGCGCGCGGATTAGAGGTCAACGAGAGCATGCTGACTGGCGAATCGGCCTCAATTGATAAGAAGAAACATGATGAAGTCTACGCGGCAACCACGGTGATAGCGGGCAGCGCGCGAGTGCGAGTGACGGCGGTTGGCGATGCTACCAAGGCTGGTGCAATCAGTGCTACGCTCAAGCAGTATACGCCGCGCTTGACGCCGCTACAGCAAGCGATTCAGAACGCGATTACTTTCTTGACATATTGCGCGATTGTGTTGTCGCTTCTGGTTTTCGCGCGCTATCGTATTGCTGGCTTCGAGTCGGTGCGAATTCTCAAAACGATTATCACCAGTGCTATCACTATCGTGCCGGAGGGGTTGCTGTTGGCCAGTTCGCTGCTGCTGGCGTTTGGCTCGCTAAAATTGGCTCAGGCCAAGGTTCTGCCGCAAAAGTTGTCGGCGATTGAAGCGATGGCGCTGCTTAATATATTATGTACTGACAAAACTGGTACGCTGACTAGCGACGAGATTACTTTGGAGCGCGTCGAACCCTTTGGCAGTGGTAATGAGCCAGTCAAGCAGTTGGCGGCGATGGTAGCGCACGAGACTAGCGGCGGTAACGCTACTGGACAAGCGATTATCACTGCGCTTGATTTACCTTATGAATATACCGTAGATGATATATTAGCATTTTCTTCGGCGCGTAAATTTGCTGGTGTTAGAGCGCGAGTCGACGGCCGAGTTCGGACACTTATCATGGGTGCGCCGGAATATGTGGCGCGGATGGCGCCGCTATCGACAGCCGAGCAGCAACAGATTGAGAAGTGGACTGACGATGGTCTGCGCGTATTGTTGCTGGCGGAGTTTGATGATAATAACACACCATTGAAATCTTTAAAGTCGGGCAGCGGCCGGCCGTTAGCGGTAGTTTTGCTGCGTAACTTGCTGCGCGATGGCGTCGTCGATACGGTAGCGTTTTTGCAGCGCCAGGGCGTAAACATTCGCGTTATCAGCGGCGATAATCCGCGGACGGTTCAGTATGTGGCGCGCTCTGCTGGAATTAACAATCCTGACACGGCAATTACTGGCGCCGAGCTGGCAGAGCTTGACGAGCCGGCATTTGCTACAGCTGCCGACCAGCATACGATTTTTGCGCGCGTTTTACCAGAACAAAAGGAACGTCTAATCGCCCACTTCTCGCAGCAGAACCATCAATTTACTGGCATGGTTGGCGATGGTGTCAATGACGCTCTAGCGCTCAAGAAAGCCGACCTTGGCGTAGCCATGTATGCCGGGGCGCCAGCTAGCCGGCGGGTAGCGGATATTATTTTGCTTAATAATTCGTTTAATTCATTGCCGCTGGGTATGCGTTTGGGGAATCAAATTATGCAAGCGATCGAGGTAATAGCGACGCTGTTCTTTCATAAAATTATTTACGGTTTGGTGCTGCTGGCGGTAACGCTAGTGCTGGGCGTGATACACCCGTATGCGCCGCGCCACATTACTTTTTTGAATATTTTCTTGGTGACGATGCCGACGATTATGTGGACTCTCTTCCCGCCGCGGTCGCATCATCGAATTAACCCGCACAATTTTTGGCACGATACGCTGGGCGCGGTGACGCCAATTGCGCTCGTATCGGGTGCGGCGGTATCGATAACGTACTTGATGCTGCGCGCTATGCAGCCGCACGATCAGGATACGGTATCGACGATGACGGTGTTAGTGGCAACATTTTTTGGCGTATATTTGGTATTTTTGGTGGGGCCGATGTTGGGCGTGGTGCTGGATCGGCGCGCCAAGACAGCGCGAATGCTGTATATAGCGGCAGCGTTGCTGGTAGCGTCGACTAGCTTTGCTGTACCGCTGTTACGCCGATTCTTTGACTTCACGATACCGACTTTAGCAATGATTGGCCCGGTGGCTGGCGTGGTGGTAATTGCCGCCCTGTTGCAGTGGCATCTGGCCCGCCGCGCTGGCAAAATCTATCAGAATAGATAGAAGTTAATAAATAAAAACACCCCTTCGTGCAGGGGGTGTTTTTATTGTTGCTGCTGAGAGAAATTTGGTTTTTAGTAAACCTTCAGCAATACTTCGCCGCCAAGCTTATTCTTGACAGCTTCGGCGCCAGTCATGACGCCCTTGCTAGTGCTAACTAGGACGATGCCGCGGCCTTGCTTGACCTTCGGAATGTCGGCGCTAGAAACGTAGATGCGGCGGCCTGGTTTAGAGACGCGCGCTAGCTCGGTAAAAGCTGCGTTCTCGCCATTGTTATTGATGGTGATGACGAGCGTACCGCGCGGCTTGCCGTCCTCGAGCTTGACGTCGGCCAAGTAGTGGTTATTGACCAATTGCTCGGCGACGATTTTCTTGAGCTTGCTAGTAGGTACGCGTACTTCAGTTTTACCGACTAGTGCGGCATTGCGGATGCGGGTCAGGAGATCCGCGATTGGGTCAGTAGATTGTAAACTCATATCTTTTTCTCCTTTCCTTTACCAACTACTCTTTGTGACGCCTGGGATATTACCTTTGCTGGCTTCTTCGCGGAAGCGAATGCGGCTCATGCCGAAGCGGCGCATATAGCCGCGCGGACGGCCATCAGACATATCGCGAAATTTGCGCCGGGTTGGGCTAGAGTTGCGCGGTAATTTCTGTAAAGCATCAGGGTCGGTAGCTTTCAGAGCGGCGCGCTTAGCAGCAAACTTCTTGATCAGTTTCAAGCGTTTTTTGTCGCGGGCGATCATAGATTTTTTCGCCATTATTTGTCCTCCTTTTCAAATGGTAGGCCAAATTTCTCGAGCAATGCGCGCGAATTTTCCTTGCTACCGTTTTTGATTACGAACGTTACTTGCAGGCCGTGTACTAGCTGAGTTTCTTCAAATGTCAACTCTGGAAAGATTGACTGGTCGGTGATACCGAGGTTGTAGTTGCCGCTTTTGTCAAATTTGCTGCCGACGCCGTGAAAGTCGCGAACACGCGGCAAGCTAACGTTGACTAGGCGGTCAAGAAACTCGTACATGCGAACACCGCGCAAGGTCACCATCACGCCGATTGGCGAGCCCATGCCTTTGCGAATCTTGAACGTAGCAATTGACTTTTTGGCTAGGCGTTCGACTGGCGCTTGGCCGGTGATACGCGTTAAGGTATTTTTGACGGCGGCAAGCATGCGCTTGTCGTCTTTACTTTTGCCGGTACCGACACTCACGACGATTTTCTCGAGGCTAGGAACCTGGTTCACATTGTCGAGATTCAATTCGGCCTGTAGTTCCTTGAGATACGTTTCGTTGTACAAGGCTTTCAGGCGAGGAGTGTAAACGGCTGATTGTTTAGCTTCTGCCATTATTTAATCTCCTTATTATTAAGTTGGCGGGCGACGCGAACTTTAGCGCCGTCTTTGGTTGAGTAGCCAACACGGCTAGTTCGAGCAGATTTTTCGTCGACGACAAGCGCCAGTTTACTTAAGTCAACCGGTACTTGAATATCCTTTTTGCCGCCGCGCGGATTGAGCTGGTTCGGGCGGATGTGGCGAGTCTTGACGCCGACGCCTTCAACTAACGCTGCATTTTGCTGCGGCAAGACGGCTAATACTTTACCAGTGGTGCCTTTGTTGGCGCCAGCGATAATTTTGACAATATCGTCTTTGTGAATACGCTGAGTCATTAGAGTACCTCCGGAGCCAGGCTGACGATCTTCATGTAGCCCATGTCGCGTAGTTCCCTAGGTACTGGGCCGAAGACGCGGGTAGCCTTTGGCTGCTTGTCATCGTTGATAATCACCACGGCGTT
>JABCNZ020000056.1 GCA_013333845.2 Candidatus Saccharimonadota bacterium | reverse complement strand
GTGATAAGTTAGCATGGGTGAAGAAGTATTTTGGCGGCGATAGCCAAGAAAATATTTTCTTTCGCAAAGTCGTATTTTCGTCGGTCAAGCAGCTGAGTCGCGGTGATATTTTGATTGATGACCGGACAACTAAAGGCGCTGCTGAGTTTGCCGGCCGGCATATTCACTTTGGCAGTTCGCAGTTTCCTGATTGGCAATCGGTGCTGGATGAGTTATCATAAATATCATGTCGAAAATTGAAAAGCTTATCAAAGAATATCAGCCGAGCGAAGCGGTTCGCCAGCTCATTATTCAAACCAAAATTGTGTTGCTCGTTGGTATATCGGGTGCAGGCAAGGATACGACCAAGCAGCGATTAATGCAGTCGCCGGAGTTTGCTGATATTGTGTCGTATACGACTCGCCAGCCGCGTCAAAATAAAGGTATATGGGAGCGTGAAGGTATTGATTATAACTATATTGATGAAGCGACTGCCGCTAGATTGTTGGAAAGTCATGCTTTTGTCGAGGCGAAATTTGTGCACGGTACAGTTTATGGTACTGGCGTCAAGCAGATTCAGGATATTCATGATGCTGGTAAAATTGCGGTTACTGATATTGATGTGCAAGGTGTCGATGAATATAAAAAGCTGTCGCCAGGCGCGGTAGCGATATTTTTGTTACCGCCAAATTATCAAGAATGGCGTCGTCGTCTCAGTGTACGTTACGCTTCGCAAGAGGAATTTGATCGCGAATGGCCGAAACGCTACAATAGTGCAATTCGTGAAATTACTCATGCGCTCGAGGTGCCGTATTATCACTTTGTTATAAATGATGACATCGACGAAACTGCGCGTATTGTCCGCGAAATTGCCTCGAAACCGGACGTTTATAATCGCAAGGATGATGAAGCCAGGTTGGCAGCGCGTGATTTGCTAGAACAATTGAAAGCGGCTGGTTAGCACTCGCCTTGCAAGAGTGCTAAATGTGCGATATAATAGGAGTATGACCGAACGTCAACAGGCGATTTTAGCTACCATCATTGAGCAGTATGCCGAGATTGCGGCGCCAGTTGGCAGCGTGACGCTAGCCAAGTTGTTTGGCGTGTCCAGCGCCACTATTCGCAGCGAAATGGCCAAGCTCGAGGAGATGGGTTTTATTGAAGCGCCACACACCAGCGCTGGGCGCATTCCCACCGACAAAGGCTATCGCTTTTATGTCAATGGCATCACCAATGCTCAGATGACGGAGCTGCCGAGCGGCATTGATCGCAGTGCGAGAGCGATCGAAGCGCATGTTAACTCGCACGTTGATAAGTCTGACCGAGCAATTCGCAGCGCCGTTGATAGTTTGGTGGAGCTGACGGGTAATTTCGGTTTTGCGTCGTTTGGTACGCACTTGTATATGAATGGCATGACGCAGCTGTTTAGCCAGCCGGAATTTGTCGAGGGCGATCATGTGCAGGCGATTGCTAGGCTGATTGACAATATCGAGCCGTGGCTGGCCGAAGCCGCACCCAACCAACCGCTGAATGTATTTATCGGTAGCGAAAATCCAATTGGTAAAGCAAGCGGCGCTACGCTGATTATCAGCAAATTCCGCTCGCCGTTTAGCGATGATAGCTATATCGGCGTCATCGGCCCGACGCGGCAAAATTATCGCCGGACGATGGAATTGGTACGCCGGACTGGCGCCATGCTGGAGGCGAACTTATAATGGCGGAGTGGCTCGGCGGATTATTAAGCGGCTTACCGACGTGGCTGGCGGTGATAATTTTGATAGTTATATGTATAGTCGCAGCGATTGGCATTTTAGCTTTTGCACCCGGTATGGTCGGTGGCGAACCAGTTTGGTTGTTTAGAAGGAGGAGAAAATGACAAAGCAGCACAAAAAACTTGATGAAAGAACCGAGGATTTGCAGCAGCAGCTGGGCGAGTTGACGCTAGACTTGCAGCGGACGCGGGCGGATTTCGAGAACTATCGCAAGCGTGTCGAGGTGGAGAAACAATCGGCACACCAAATGGGCCAGGCGAAGTCGGTGATGAAACTATTGCCAGTGATCGATACGATTGAGCGAGCGATTGCCAACGTGCCAGAGGAGCTGAAAGATAATCCGTGGGCGAAAGGCGTGGCTGGCCTGAATAAACAGCTCGACAAGCAACTCAAAGAAATCGGCCTTGAGAAAATCGACGCCAAACCCGGTACGCTGTTTAACCCTGAGCTGCACCAAGCCGTTCAATTTGATGAAGAAGCAGAAGGCGACAAAGAAGTGATCGTCGAGGAACTGCGTGCCGGCTACCCGCTAGACGGCGCAGTGATTCGCGACGCGATGGTCAAAGTTACGCGTCAATAATACAATTTCCCATAAGCGTCTCAATTGCGTTATATCTTTTTTGCTGTATATTGGCGGTGCTCGTGGTGGCGGGCGTCGGCGTGTCAGGTTATTTCAGCAACACCGCTTCAGCAATTATTACTAGTATTGGTTCAAGCGAAGTTATTAGCCTGAAGGATGGCGAAGAAATTACCTATACTCCAGCAGCGATTGACGGTTATCAATACGCTGGCTGCGTTAAACTGGTAAATGGCGTGCCCGTGCCGATGACGCCAGATAATTCACCTGCGCCGAGCAATCCGTCAACGCCGCCAGTTACTCCGCCGATTACACCGCCTGCGCCTGCTGTTCCGGGTGCCGCCGCTAATAATGGCTTTACTCGCTTGGCTTTTGAGGATGATTTTACTTCAATTAGCACGATTGACACTGGCAATACCGGCGCGCCAGGTTTCAAATGGTATCCAGCTGGGGTTCACAAGTGGGGCAAACCCGACACTCAGCCAAGCGAATAATCTGTGAATAATTCTGTGCTGCGGATTGCACCATCGCATAGTACCTACAATCGTAATTTCATGACGCGCGACCCAAATACCGGCGAGGGGCAATCGTTTGGGTGCGGTTATTACGAAGTGCGGATGCGCGTCGATGCTGACGGCGTACGCAATGTGCCGCCGGAGAATTCTTCTTGGCCGGCGTTTTGGGCGCAGTCGAATCATTTGCATCGTTTGAATCAGCGGCCGTATGTCGAGCTTGATATGGTTGAGATTATGCGCAAAGATGAGTTTCTGGGTACGCTATGGGCTCATCATGGCGGTCAGTTTGATAAATCTTTAATGATTAAAAATCGAAAAGCCGATTATCGAAATCCGAACTATCATTCAGCGGATTGGCATACGTACGGTTGTTTATGGGATACAAACGGCGTTGAATGGTATATCGACGGCGCGTTGGTATTAAAGCAATATTGGGGAGAAAAGCGGAACCTCTTGGCGCCGAATGATCCGCAGCAAAATCCGGTAGCTGCCGACGGCACTAATCCGACGCTTAGTAACCCGTTTGGACTGTTTGATTCCGAGACAGCGATTGACGTTATTCTGGGTACCGGAAAAACCTGGCCGATGGAAGTTGACTGGGTCCGGATTTGGCAGCACTCTTGATAAGCTGGTATGAACTCCTTGTTGCGATTTTCGCTGGCAGCCTATAAAATAAAAGTATCAATAAGCAGGAGGTTGGAATGAAAAATTGGAAAATCCCAGCAGTCATCGGTGGCGTGGTATTGCTGCTAATAATGATAGTCGCTGGATCTTATAATAGCATGGTGGCTAGCCGCGAGTCGGTTAATACGGCATGGAGCAAGGTTGAGTCGCAATATCAACGGCGCAGCGACTTAATTCCTAACCTCGTGAACACCGTTAAGGGTGCGGCTAATTTCGAGCAAGAGACATTAACGAAGGTGGTCGAGGCGCGCGCTAAAGCCACGCAAATCAAAGTCGATGCCAATAATCCAGATGACATAGCCAAATTCCAGCAGGCTCAAAGCGAGGTTAGCTCGTCGCTCAGTCGGCTGTTGGCGGTT
>JABCNZ020000055.1 GCA_013333845.2 Candidatus Saccharimonadota bacterium | reverse complement strand
ATAAATTAACAGGGTACGACACTAGGAACGCGGCAGTCATGCATAGCAGCCGGCTTGTCCAATACATCGGATGAGTGAGGTCTTTGTTCATGGCGCCTGGCACAACGAGCATGATGACATTGTCAACGATGGTCATCGACAGAATTGATAACGTATCGGCAGCGAAAACCAATTTGAAGGCTTTGATGAACGATAGCTTAGCGCTTATCAGCGGGATAGTTGATACAGTATAGCCAGACGTAAATGCCAAAACCGATGCCAAAATTACCGTGGCGTGCGGTGTAAATCCAGCGTGCGTGCCGATGGTGACACCGAGCATTTCGCCGATCATGCAGCCCGCCAAACAGTGCAAAGTCGCTGCTAATGCCATGCGTTTGGTTGAAGTTTTTATATTGCAGTGAGGGTGAGATTCGTGGTGCATCATTTCGTCCTTATATTATTTAACTCGTATAGATTAAGTAGCTCTTCTACGGCTTCATTTTGCTGGATTTCATCGCCCGAGGCTATTTTGTCAGCAATGTGCGTGCGCAAGTGCCGCTCCAAAATGAGCTTATTGAGCGATGCCAGCGACTTTTGCAGCGCTAGGCTTTGCGTTAAAATATCCATGCAATATGCGTCGTCGGCAATTTGCTTCTCTAGTCCGCGCATTTGCCCTAAAATAATTTTTGTGCGGTGCAGAGCTCGCCGCTTGATATCTGCTGTATCCATAAAGTTATTATATACCCCCTGGGGGTATTATGTCAACCTACTTAGCACGTATTCAAAGCTTGACTGATTATAAGTATTTACTAACGTGAACAGCCTATTTTAGCTGAGTAGCCTTAGAATACTTCAGCGTAGTAACTAAGAAAATAATGGCTGGCGGAATGATAAATACCATATACGCTAGTACTGTGATCAAGGATTTTTCAGCAGGCAGCATCCACAGCGGCATGCTACCAACTGCAGGGCTGGGGTCGTTGTCCTTTGCGATACCAAATAAACCATGCATGAATAGCATACCTACATTCAGCATCAGCATGATTGAACTTACAATTCGCCATAGCCGCAGCCTCGCTAACGGTGAATGAGCCGTCCCGAGAGTCAAACAAAACGGTACCAAGAAAAGATTAACTATTACAGGTCCAAAAAACGGCTCGTCTTGCATGCGAGTAATAAACATCAAAAAAGCCCCGACGAAGAAGACGATCAAGGTAATTATTGTACTGCGCGCTGGGTGAAAAACAATATTATTACTACTATTAATAAACTCTCGATGCTGCTGAATAATACCTTTAGGAACGTCGTTAGGGTTTGTAGCCGCCTCCGCCTCAGGTTCTACTGCCGACTGTTGGTTTGCCATTTGCGGTGATTGACTAGGTAACGGCTGTGTCGCTGGCGTCACTTGCGGCGACTGGTCGGGCATTGGCTGCATCGTTGGCATTGTTTGCGAAACTGGCGGCCGCAGATTCGCGTTTTGCTGGTCATTGTTCATATGGTTATTATACCGCTTTGGTGCTAAAATATCATTATATAAACAGGAGGAATTTATGGAAATAGCAATAGTAATTTTAGTCATCTTGGCTATTTATGTACTGAGCGGCAGAAAAGTAGTCAATCAATATCAGCGCGGCGTGGTGCTGACGCTCGGTAAATTTACTGGCGTGCGCGAGCCGGGTTTGCGCGTAGTGATACCGATTTTTCAAACGATGATGATGGTCGATGTGCGCTCAACACCGATTGACGTACCGAAACAAGAAGTCATCACCAAAGACAACGTCACTGTCGGCGTTGACGCGGTAGTTTATTTCCGAGTAATTAACGCCCCAAAAGCGGTACTGGAGACGACCAACTACATTTATGCCACCAGCCAATTTGCCCAGGCTGCCCTGCGCGACGTAACTGGTAATGTCGATATGGACGACCTGCTCGCCAAGCGCGAGGAGATCTCGCAGCAAATCAAGGAAATTGTCGATGCCGAAACCGACAAATGGGGTATCGATGTTGAGAATGTCAAAATCCAGAACATTGAACTGCCGGGCGACATGAAGCGCGCCATGGCCAAGCAAGCCGAAGCCGAGCGCGAACGCCGCGCTAACATCATCAACGCCGACGGCGAAAAAGCTGCCGCTGAAACGCTGGCGCAGGCGGCGGAGATCCTGGCGAAAACCCAAGGCGCGATTAACCTGCGCCCCCTGCACACACTGGAGCGCATCTCGACCGAACCATCACAAAAGACGATGATGCTCTTCCCAATTGAACTGATTGACGCGATTCGCGGGAATAAAAAGTAAGGAATAACCACGAGCGAACAAAACCGTACCGAAGAATTTAGTGTTAACGGCGATCAAGTTGTCGAGAAGGTCAAGCAACTTATCAAAGAAGGCAACGTCCGCCGCGTTATCATCAAGAACGAAAAAGGCGAAAATATCATGGAATTCCCAGTCACTGCTGGTGTGGTAGGCGCATTATTACTACCAACACTCGCAGCACTCGGCGCAGCAGTGGCATTGATGGCGCAATGCACGATCGCGGTAGAACGGCGGGATTAGCACCAATCTTTACAAATAAACTGCTGGATTCCTCAGCGCAACTCTTCAGTCCGAAAACCTTGTCAATCAACCAGCTGACTGTCCAGCCAATCAAAAACCACGCTATGCGCCAAACGTAGATTATTCAGCTGACAATGAGCGTCAGCACCGCTTTGCGAATCGAACTCATGCAGCGTCGTATCAAGTCCGCGCCGGATAAATTCGTCGTGGAGATATCGCGTTTGCCGCCGGAGTTCAGCACCTTCGCTCTCCCCCATGAGAAACAGCGACGGACAGGTGATAGCTTGGTGATCGACAACCTTTGCCTGTTCGAAAACTTCATTGATCGCCGAACGGAAGTCGCTCGTGCCGAACTGCCAAGCGTATTTTTTCAAATTGATATCGGCGACTTCATTGATGTTCCCTGCTAATTTTAAAGCAAGATTCATCAGCCAGCCGGGCGCTTTGAGCGCTGCGCCGAACTCACGACGGAACAGTTCTGCCACGTCAAAAATAGGCGTACTGGCAATCCACGCGCTAATCCTTATGTCTTTTGCCGCCGCTTGAGCAGTAAAATACCCGCCACCGCTAACACCGTATAGCGCAATGTGACGCGCGTCGGGATTTTCGGTTTGCAGCCAGTCGAGGCACGCAGCAATCGGTTCGCCGGCGTCAACAGTGAAAGTGAGACCTCTGGTGGGATTAGAGCCTTGACCGGGTAAATCAACCATCAGCACATTATAGTTCCGCCGCCACCCCGGCCAGCCAGCAAAATAAAACAAATCCTCCCGGTACGTATCACCGCCGCCGACCATGACCACGGTCGGACGCTTGCTGTCGCAGTGAAGATAGTAGCCGGGTAAATAGCCGGTTTGATACGGAACGCGCACGGATTTGATCGGTATATCTATCGCCTTAGCGGCACCAGCGAAAGCGTCTTCCATAGCGCCGACAAGCTTCGGATATTCCGGAGAAAACGGATCAGCGAACTGCAGTACTGCCCGATAGGCATAGGTTGCGCCAAAATAGCAGTCGACAGCCATTTGTTCACCGGTGGCTGCTTTCGCCGAGCGAACAAGATAATCAGCATGGTCCGTAAAACAGGATCGCCACTTACTCGGTTTTCCGTCGCGCCCGATCTTATGTGCCAGATAAAACAACTCACCATGCGACATCCCGAACAGCTCCGCCACACCGAGCATCCAGTTGAAAAAGAAATCGGTATCGTCATTATCAAAGAAGATTTTAGTCGATTGCCGTTTGAGGATTTTTTCGTTTTTTTGCATGATAATTCACTTCAGACATTATTATACATGATTTCCAGTCAAGCCACTAGGCTACTGTAACATCTCATTGACGCTTGGCACAATGTATGGTACAGGTAGAGCGGCGAGATTAAAATCATACACTTAATGAATATAGGCTAGTTTACTGCAATCTGAAACAGACGAGTATCCGCCGCAATTGCATTCTCCCGCGCTTTCAGGCATAATCATAACCAGTATGTACTATATCAATAGGATTGAGCTGGGGCGGACTTTGGCGGGGCGCGTGAGCGATTTGAAAGGCCAGGAAGCGGTCGTTATCGCGCTAAAAGAAGATGCCTTGACAGCTTGCATTGGTTTGGCAAGCGAGATTAACGCTTGGGTGTTCCCGTTGCTTAGTAAGCGGATAATTATCCCTGGTGATCCGCGAGTGGTCGGGCTGATTGACCCGGCAGGCATGTTTACGTGGAACCCTGACCTGGAAAAACCGCAGCGCGACGGCATTGAGCTAGAATCCCGCTCGGTACTGGAAGACATGAAGCGCCAGGCCTTTTCTGAGTTGAATCGCATTCTCGATCAATACGGGACATTTTCTAAGGATGGCCTTAATGGTAGAGTGTTGCTGCTGACCGGCGACATCGTCGAAGACCGGATAGAGATTGCGATGGCTCTGGGATATTTGAAGAGCGTGCGCTACAGGGCCTTATATGGGCTGGGTGGCAACGTCGATAGTACGGCGGCAGATTATTTTCACCTGCAAACCGACAAAGATGTCGCCCTGGATGTCATGACTCATATGTTTCCGGCAGAGCATTATTTTGAGCAAAAGGATAGCTACACTCCGGAAGAGTGCCGCTTGTTAGTAACGAATATTTCGCAATATTGGACATAGAAAGGACTAGTTATTATGAATCCAAATCCGTTTATATCAGCAGATCAAGAACCAGCGCCAGCTCAGTCGGATTCTCCGGCAGACAATGGTGCGTCCGCAGATATGCCAGAAGCGCAATCTCAACCGGCAACCGAGCCGGCAGCACAACCCCAGCCTGCAACCACACTAGCAACACAAACCCAGTCTGCCGCACAGCCAACGACGCAATTTCAACCTGCCGCCGCGCCGATTAGCGACGACGAGCTAGCTGCAGCTAACCAAAATATCCAGACTGTTTTCGACGCTTTCTCGTCGCGGGTGGTCGGACAAGAGAACTTGCGGACGGCTTTGATGGTAAGCTTGATGACT
>JABCNZ020000054.1 GCA_013333845.2 Candidatus Saccharimonadota bacterium | reverse complement strand
GCCATCGTTGGTCTTGGGCTACTGACGGCCATCATCGGTATCTACTTGATTTTGCCGATGGTCGACAAGCTGACGCGGGCGGAGGCTAACCAAACCGAGTAGTATGCTTCGGTCCGAGGATAATCTAACGAAAAGCGTTCCAGTTGGCGGCTGGGACGCTTTTTCTTATAAAATTCGATAAAACTCTTACGCTTTTAGTTTGATGCGCGTATACTATAAGTTATGAAAAGGGCAAAAGCACTACGAAAAATGGCGACTTGCCTGTTTGTAGCGGTCTTTTTAGCGATGATTAGCTGGATGCTGTATGATATACTGCAGCGCGACAGTAGCATCTCCAACGACACCGACGTGCTGGTCATGGGTACAAACGCGACATTTAAACCTTTTGAATATAAAGACGGCGGCCAGGTGGTTGGCTTTGATGTCGAATTGGCGCAAGCTATCGCCAAAGACATGGGCAAAGAGCTAAAAATCGAAGATATGTCGTTTGATGGCTTGTTGCCAGCGCTTGAGAGCGGGCAAATTGATATGGCGGTGGCCGGTATGTCGGTGACTTCGGAGCGTGAGAAAAACGCGCTGTTTTCGGATCCGTACTACCAGGCATCGCAGCGAATAATTGTACCCAAAAACAGCAAGATAGCCAATAAGTATCAATTAGAACACAAGAAAATCGCTGTGCAGCTCGGTACCACGGGCGACCAAGCAGCTTCTAAAATTAAGGGAGCGCAAGTCGTGCAATTCCCAGCAGCGCCGAATGCTTTGCAAGAATTAGCGGCTGGCAAAGTTGACGCAGCGGTGATTGACGATGCGCCGGCTAAGCAGTACGCCTCTGGGTTTCCTTCGCTCAAAATTATCAACACGCCGCTGAGCAGCGAAAGCTACGCGATCGCTTTCAAAAAGGGTAATACCGAGCTGGCCGAGCATGCCAACAAAACGATTGCCAATATGAAAGCCGACGGGCGTTACCAAGCGCTGTTGCAGAAATACTTTGGCACGGCGAAGGAGCAGGCACCATGAATTTTGGCGAAGTGATTTTTGGTGACGGGCGCTGGGTTTACCTATGGCACGGACTAGAAGTAACATTGGTTTTGACAGTATTATCGGTGGCATTAGGCGTAATTATCGGCATAATTATTGCGTTGATGCGAGTGTCAAAAATCCGTCCGTTTAGTTGGTTAGCGCGTTATCCACAGCTGAAGCGTTTGGCTAGGTGGAATCCGGTAGCTGGTCTTGCACGTTTGTACGATGAAATTATTCGCGGTACGCCACTGTTGGTACAGCTGCTCATTATGTATTATGTAGTGTTTGGATCGTACCGTTTCATGCCGAAGATTTTCGTGGCGGCAATCGCTTTTGGTATCAATAGCGGCGCTTATGTGGCGGAGATCATTCGTGGCGGCATAGAGAGTATTGATAATGGACAGCTAGAAGCAGCGCGTTCGCTAGGTTTGAGTTATCCGCAGGCGATGCGCTACGTTATTCTACCGCAAGCGATGAAAAATTCGCTGCCAGCGTTGATTAGCGAGTGTATTGCTATGCTTAAGGAAACGTCGGTGGTCGGCTGGATTGGCTTGGGCGATATTATGCGTGGCGCTGACGATATCCGCTCGTTGACAGCGACAGCATTCCAGTCGTTGTTTGCGGCGGCGGTGATGTATTTAGCGTTGACGATTATCTTTACGAAAGTGATGCGGCGTTTCGAGAAGGGAGTGCAAGCTGATGATCAGGACGCGTAACCTGCGCAAATATTTTGGATCCAACCACGTGCTGCGCGGGATTGATTTGACGATCGAGGATGGTGAAGTATTAGTGATTGTCGGGTCGAGCGGCGCAGGTAAATCGACGCTGCTAAGATGTTTGAATTTACTTGAAAAACCCACTTATGGATCGGTTTTTGTTGATGACGTTGACATCACTCAACCGCACGTTAATATTAATAAAATCCGCCAGCGTATCGGTATGGTGTTTCAGCAATTTAATTTATTCCCTAATATGACAGTGCTAGATAATATCAAATTAGCGCCTAAGAAACTACGCAAAGTATCGGATCGTAAAACGAATCGGCGAGCCAAAGAGCTGCTTGAGCAGGTTGGTTTAGCTAACAAAGCCAACGAATATCCGCAGCATCTGTCGGGCGGCCAGCGGCAGCGAGTGGCTATCGCTCGGGCGCTCGCTATGGAGCCAGAAGTTATGCTGTTTGATGAGCCGACTAGCGCGCTTGACCCAGAAATGATTGGCGAGGTGCTTGACGTGATGCGCGATTTGGCTAAGCAGGGCATGACCATGGTGATTGTCACGCATGAAATGAGTTTCGCTCGTGAGGTTGGCACCCGGATGATTTTCCTTGACAAAGGCGACATCATCGAAGACGGTCCGCCTAAACAAGTAATGGACCACCCGAAGACTGAACGAGCGCGCCAGTTCTTTGATGCTGATAAATAGCATAAGGTCAACAATACATGCTAAAATAAAATAATTATGGCAAATTCAAAAGTATCATCTGCTGAACACGAAAAGCCTAATAAGCATCTGCCGGAACGAAACGTTAAAAATGAAGCCATCATAGTTAGCCAAGCGGTTGGTATGTTGCTGTTTGGCGCAGTGATGGTTGGTTTGCTAGCAAACCCATTTCTTGTTATTCCGTTGTTTTTTGTGCCGCCTTTGTTTGTAGCTTATTTATCATTTATTGCTTTATTGTTTGTAGAAGGCGTTGTCGTTTTGAAACAATACCGGCGCGTGGATCGCTACCGTCAGCGTATTACTGCGCTGAGCGTGATATTACTTTTGCCTGTATTTGCCGTGATTTTTAATACATTAGCAGCGGCTGCTACATTATTGCATGCATACGATATTGTTTATATTGCGAAATTGCTTACATCGCCTTGGGTACTTTTGGGGTTGTTTGTTGTGGCTGCTGTTGGCTTGTTATATTTGTGGCGATTGCTACGACTTCCGGATCGGTTATATTGGGAGCCTCTCCCGGCATCTTCGTTGTCAAAAACGCAACATAAACAGCAAGAGCACGGCTTGCGGCTGCAGCGAATTGGTTTTGGCCTTTTTAGCATCCCATTAGCTATAGCTATCGCAATTGCTTTTGCGGTATCGCAGATAATGGTTGGCCCAGATGGCGGTTTTGGTGGCAGTACCATATTTAATTATGTGTTGCTAGCTTTTCTTTATGTCGGTATGCCGTGCATTGTGGCTGGTTTGATATGTTTTGCTAAGAGCGAGATGTAATTGTTTAAGCTTTGAGCCGATAATTTCCTCTGATATAGTCATTAATCAGAGGAGAGAGTGGTTAGTAAACGAGAAAAACCAGATAAGGATAGTCAGGCAGCGCCGGTTAAAAAGCGTGCTAGTGTTAAGTCTGCATCAAAGAATCGTGAAAAATTACATGATGATTTGGAAAATAAAAAGTCTGGCGGCAAGTTAGATCCTGGTTTGTATTGTTTCACGGCCATCGCTCAGTTTCATGGTATTCCTGCCGACCCAGAGCAGATTACTCACGCGTTAGCGATCGATCTGCGTGTGGGTATGAGTGAAACGGATATGCTAAGCGCCGCGCACTCACTCAAATTGAAGGCGCGGGCAGCTACGGTTAATTCTAAACAATTAACGAAGTTGCCATTGCCGCTGATCGTTGGTATGAAGGACGAAAAGTTTGCGGTGTTGGCGCAAATTGCCGAGGATAGTATGGCGGCGCAACTTACTGATACTAAGAATGACAGTCGCCGCAAAATCAAAGGTTCTGGTAGAAACATCAACAGTAAATTCCTCATTCTACCGCCAAATGGCGGGCCGCCGCAGGTGATGTCGGCTGAGGATTTTCAGGACAAATGGACTGGCCGCGTGGTGTTATTTACTCAGCGTTTTTGGAAAGAAGCGGACAGAAAATTTAACCTCAAATGGTTCATTCCGACGATCATCAAATACAAAAAGCCACTGCTGCAAGTCTTGTTGGCGGCGCTGGTGGTGCAGATCATCGGTATTTTTACACCAATTTTGACGCAGGTCGTCATTGATAAGGCTCTCGCGCATCATAGCGTATCGACGCTTGACGTCATCGTTGGCGGGCTGGTAATTATTGCGCTGTTTGAGGGGATGCTCGGCATCGCTCGCAATTATATTTTCACGCACACCACTAGCCGGATTGACGTAATTTTGAGTTCGCGGTTGTTTCGGCACTTATTTGCCTTGCCGCTAAGGTATTTTGAAACCCGTCGAGTTGGCGATACCACAGCGCGGGTGCTGGAGCTGGAGCGAATTCGGTCTTTTTTGACTGGTACGCCGATGACGGCGCTGATTGATATTAGTTTTATGTTTGTCTACATCATAGTTATGCTGTTTTATAGCACAACATTGACGTGGGTGGTGCTGGGTAGTTTGCCGGTGTTTGCGATATTGTCTGGTATCATCACGCCGCTGCTTCGCCAGCGTTTTGATGAAAAGTTTAATACGGGCGCCGAATCCCAATCGTATTTGGTTGAGTCGATCACTGGCGCGCAGACTATCAAATCATTCGCACTGGAGCCACAGCTGCATAAAAATTGGGAGGGTCGGCTGAGCAATTATGTTCGCGCTAGCTATAAAACTAATTTACTGTCAGGCAATGCCGGTGCGCTTGGCCAGCTCATTCAAAAGATTTTTGACATCGCTATTTTGTGGTTTGGCGCGCACATGGTGATGGCGGGCAGTTTGACGATTGGCGGGCTAATTGCTTTTCGGATGCTGAGCGGTCGAGTGAGCGGACCTGTATTACGCCTCGTGCAGTCGTGGCAGGATTTTCAGCAAACAGGTATTTCCATGAAGCGGTTGGGTGATATTTTCAATACCAAGCCAGAGCCGACACTTGATCCGAGCAAGTCGCGCTTGCCAAGCATTACTGGTGATGTGCGATTTGAGCATGTACGTTTTCGCTATGCGCCAGATAGTCCGGAAGTTATCCGCGATGTGTCGTTTGGCATTCGTCCTGGCACGGTGGTCGGCGTGGTTGGGCGCAGCGGTTCGGGCAAAAGTACGATTTCCAAATTATTGCAGAGGCTGTACGTGCCAGAATCAGGCAAGATTTTGATTGACGGTGTCGATATTGCCACCACTGACCCGAGTTGGTTGCGCCGGCAAATCGGCGTGGTCTTGCAAGAAAACTTTTTGTTTAATGCCAGCGTGCGCGATAACATTGCGGTACATGTGCCGAGTAGCAGCATGGACGATATTGTGCGCGTAGCAAAAATTGCTGGCGCCCATGAGTTTATCACCGAATTGCCAAATGGTTACGACACAATGGTTGGTGAAAAAGGCGAGGGCTTGAGCGGCGGACAAAAGCAGCGCATCGCTATCGCTCGGGCGTTGCTGCATAATCCTAAAATCCTCATTTTTGACGAAGCAACATCAGCGCTTGATTATGAGTCGGAAAATATTATTCAGAAAAATCTCAAACAAATCACCGCGGGTCGAACAGTCGTCATCATCGCGCATCGTTTGTCAACGCTCAAGTCGGTCGATAAAATTATGGCCATTGATCGCGGCCAATTGGTTGAGTATGGTACGCCGTCAGTGCTGCTGAAAAAGAATGGTTTGTACGCATATCTGCATCAGCAACAATCAGGAGACGAAACATGAGTTGGCTAAAACGCGACCGGCTGCAGTATGAATTTTTGCCAGCGGCGGAGGAAATTGTTGAAACGCCAGCGGCGCCATTGGGAGCGTTGGTGATTTGGCTGGTTACGTTGTTGCTGATTGTGGCGTTGGCGTGGTCATATTTTGGCAGGATTGATATTGTAGCAGTAGCTAATGGCAAAATTTCTACTGAAGGTAGCACTAAAATTATCCAGCCGGCAGTTTCTGGCGTGGTGACAAATATTAATGTGCATGAAGGTCAGCGCGTCAAAAAAGGTGAAACTTTGCTGGCGCTTGATAAAACCACTGCCGAAAAAGACGCTGCTACTGTCAATCAAAGTCTGAACACGGCGCGAGTCGAGCGCGATATTTTGCGGCGGCTAGCTGTTGGCGGCAACACTGATGAAATTATCAACAATGCAGATTTGCCAGATGAGACCAAAGCTATGTTGCGACAATTTGCCAGTTCGCAAACCGCACTTTCTGCAGCCAGGCAGCAAGCTGTAAATAGTACGATTTCTAATTATCAGCAGCAATTACAATTTAACCAGCAAGCGAAAAACCAGCTGGAAACCAACGCTCAAAATCTGAAAAATCGCAAAGCCGAGATCGAAAAGCAATTACCAAACGCCAATCCTGTCGACAAGCTGCGCCTGCAGAACGAGTTGAACAATATTGACCAGCGAATTACCAGTGCAGACAGCGCTGTGCTTGGTCAAAACCAGCAGCTGCTGCAATCGCAGTCGGCGCTCACTCAGGCGCAAAATCAATCGCAAACCCAAAATGCCGAAACCAACAGTGCCTTTAGTAACCAAATCATCACGGCGGAAAAAAGAATTATTGAATTGGAGAATAATCTGGTGAAGGCCAAACAAATTTTAGCGCAGACTACCATCACTGCGCCTGTTGATGGTACAGTACTGTTGCTGACAGTGAAAACAATTGGCGGTGTGGTCAATGCCGGGCAACAGCTGGCACAAATTGTGCCAGAAAAAGTGCCGCTCTATGTTGATGCGGCGCTGGACAATCAAGATGTCGGTTTTGTTAAACCTGGCCAGCGCGTAGTCGTCAAAGTCGCTACTTATCCATTCCAACGTTACGGTTACTTGGAGGGAACAGTTGAAAATATTAGCCCCGATGCCATTCAGGATGATAAGAAAGGCCTCATTTATAAAGCTAAAATTAAATTGAATGACGATAAAAGCTCCAAGCAAAATCAACTCAAATTGCTGCCAGGCATGAGCGTCTCCGCCGAAATCACCACCGGCCAGCGCCGCATCATTGAATTCTTCCTCGACCCGTTGATGACCAGGGCTGATGAGAGCTTGAAGGTGCGGTGAAATAATTTTTGGCGCGCGGCATGGATAATGCAACTTATTTATATTTCTGACGTACTATTAAAATAACGCACCGTCATGAGGCGCAGCAGTTGATATAATTTATCAACGTCACTATCTTTACGAATAATACCGCCTGGAAGCGAAAGCTTATTGCCTGACTCCATCTGGACGATGGTATAAGTTAGTAGATTGAGTAAAAATTCGACGCTGTATCCTTCGCTGTGAACAATTTGCCGGCGGGCGCTGTCGATTGATTTTAACATTGGCTGGTAGTCGGCGATATCAATATTAAACTGACCGTAGCCGGAGGCGATTACTTCCTTACTCTCAGCATCCAGGTAAAATACCTCGCCAGTATACAGATTGTTGCGGCGTCTTTTGTGCTCCATGGTCGTATTATAGTACAGGTATGTCTGTGATAGCTCGTTGTATTGTGCTTATTCTTAAGGTAAAATAATAGAGGGGCTGTATTTTATGGTAAAGAGAAAAAATATAAGTAAAAGTGCGAACAAATTACACATAAAGAGCAGAAAAATTTGGCAAGTTGTTCTGATTGTTTTGTCGTCAATAGCCGTAGTAATGACCGCAGTGTACATTATAGGTGGAATTATAGTAGATAGAGAAATTAATAAACGTTCGGTTAGCGATAGGACAGAACAGGCCAACATAACTAACTATCTAAGAAACAAATATGACCAAGATTTTGAGGTAGAAAAACCTAGTTGCAACGGCGGTGGCCTTGGCGTTTCTTGCGTATGGTCTACTGATGCTTATCCTAAATCAGATAAAAGTATAAAGATACATGTTTCTCGAGTAGATAATCAGACAAAATACAGTGACAACTATGTTGTAAGAACTTGGCAAAAAGAACAAACTGCCAAAATTCAACCTAAAGCCAGAGAAATATTTAAAGACATGCCCGTTGATGTAAAAATTAGACTAGGCGTGATAGACTCAAACATAGAAAGCACCTTCACTCTGAAAAAGCCGACTTTTGAGGAGGTATTTTTAACTGAAAATAAAGTTGGGCAGCGTGGCAATTTAGTTTATGGATTATATTTTAAATATAATGGCGATATTAAGGAGGCTAATCGGTTTGCGAACAGTATTTACGAAATGACAGATTATATAAAAAATATGGGCGTTAGTCTTAAAGATATATCTGTGAACATATATCTATCAAAAGGAGATAAGCTTGTTTCAAAAGGGTATTGTAATAGTGATAAACTATTGTCAATTGATGGACTAAAAAGTTGTATTGATACAACAAAAAATACGCCCGTGGAGGAGGGTGATAGATGGTAAGAACGATTGATTACTTAAATTTGTCAGCATTAGCTTATGTTGACTTCAAAAAATCTGATGCCGGATTAACTCTGGATGAGATTGTTAAAGACGAGCAAAAGAATAAATCGCGCAAAAGTTTTAACCTATCAGATCTTCAGCTCTCCGCTATCCAAGACTCTTCTAACCCTCTCCGCTCGTTTGTTCTTCTTTCGCATTCTCCAGTTACATATACTCGCTCAGTTAAAGATCGTAATGGCATTAGAACCATTACGGTAGAAAATGAGTTTTCTTGCATTGCTCTACAGAACCCAGAACCCAAAGAGATTATATTCGCTTTTCGTGGTACTAACAATTTTGTAGATTGGGACACTGATGGGCTCATTGGCTCTAGAGTATTTCCAGCAGACTGGATGGGGCAATTTGCTGCTGCTAGAAAGTTTGTTTTTCAAACTCTCAATCAATATGGCCCTATTTGTTATAACGATCAGAATGCGATGTTTAAGGCTATTGGTCAAGGTAGTAATGTTAGCTTCACTGGGCACTCTCTCGGCGGTGCGTTGGCTCAATATATGACATATAAGACCGCCAAATTGGACAAAGGTGACGCTGGTATAAAGTCTGTAACCTTTGATGCTGTTGGTATTGGCAATAATGTTGGCGTATCATCTATAGATGCTGACAAGTACAACTCTACAGATCATGTCAATTCTCTTGACTGGGTCGGTACATATGGATTGCAACTCGGTAAAACTGTTACTCATATAGACAACTCCGAAGTAGATTACGCAAAGGTAAATTTTAGCTCTCTTGGCAAAATGTTGTCTGCTCGTCTTCGCCTAAATCGTGGAGAAATCAATATTCTACAGTACAAGCAAGAGATAGATGGTATTAGAAAGTCTATAACTAATGGTGCTGATGGTTATACTGAAAATGATACTGTAGCGGTGTACAGAGGCTATGAAGGTGTTGGTGGAAAGGGCGGCGGGCTGTTCAATATCTCTTTGCACGGTTTAGATAGATTTCTTACCGACGATCCAAGTAAACCGGGTATACAGTACAAATTAACCAATACCGTTTCAAATCAAAACTCTTCCGTCTCTAGTCTACGCGATTTATTCAATCTTATCAATGCGCTTCAAGTAGTGGAAAGGGCTAAGTTAGATAATAACTATACTGCAGATATAATATCGTACATGCCACTTAACACTAGCGTACACGAAGGTGCTGTTTATTACCGCTTAGTTACTTTACCAGACGGTTCAGTATCCGATCATTCTTACACGCATGATCAAATTGCTTATGCTAATTATATTATCCAGCAGTTTGAACGAAAGGCGAATTCTAAATCTTTCAGCTCGGTTTTTACGGATTATCAAGATGCTACCACAGCCCCTAAGGTTGACCCTCTCATATTAGATTTGAATGGCGATGGCTTAGCGACTACAAACTTGGATCAATCAGACGTATATTTTGACCTGGATAGCAACGGCTTTGCCGAGAGGACGGCTTGGATTGATGCCAATGATGGTTTGCTGGTGTTAGACCGCAATGGTGACGGCAAGATAACTAATGGACAGGAGTTATTTGGTGATCAAACATTGTTGTCTAATGGCACTCGCGCGACGAGCGGGTTTGAGGCGCTGCGTGAATTTGATGATAATAAGGACGGCAAAATAGACGCCAGCGATATTGTTTATCTCAAGTTGAAGGTGTGGCAGGATTTGAACAGAGATGGCGTATCGCAAGCCGAAGAGATGAAATCGCTAGCTGATGTTGGTATCAAAGCCATTAACCTCAGTTCGACGGTTACGGGCGCAGCTGATGCTATGGGCAATATTCAACGCCGTTTGGGTAGTTTTGTGAAAACTGACGGTAGCGACGGGCAAATTGGAGAATATTTATTGAATAGAGACACCGTGGGTTCTCGTGATACGTTTGGTGACTCGGTTGCCATACCAGACGATATCGCAGTATTGCCTGATTTACAAGGGGCGGGTAATGTTTCTTCGTTGCGTATAGCTATGGCAAAAGATGAGAGCGGGCAGCTAAAAAAGATGGTGTTGGAATTTTTGGAGACTAAAGACGCTGCCGCTCGCGATGAGTTGTTTACAAATGTTATCTATAAGTGGGCAGGTGCCGACAAGCTAGACCCTAAAGGTCGCGGTGGACTTGTTGATGCTAGACAGCTGGCAGTTCTCGAAAAATTTATGGGCATGAATTTTGCTGGGACTAATGGCGCGAACCCTAATGCGAACGCAGCGCCGCTGCTGCAAAAAGCTTATTATAAGTTGGTCGATAGATTATACGCTGCAATGGCCAGCGCCACTTATTTGAAGGACATTATCGGTAGGGTTAATTACAAAATTGGAGAGTCTGGGGCTGTAATTGAGTTTGCTGATGTCATTAATGACATAGATAAGGCTATCGATAACGATAGTGTTTCTGGAAAACAATTGTTGGCTGACTTTTTGCGAGTTGTTTATGGGTCTGGTTTGAGCAATGATACGAATTTATTGCATTTTTGCAATCATTTTGCCGCCAAATCACCAGAGCTAGCCAGAATAGTCTATTCTGCTAATAAAGATGCTATTATCGGGAGTGACAAATCAGATTCGCTTTATGGGACTGCGGCTGATGATTTTGTCTATGGTGGTGCTGGAAACGATACTTTATATGGCGGTATCGGTAATGATACCTATATGTTTAATAGGGGCGATGGGGCAGATTATATATCAGAAGCGGGCGGTATCGATGCTGTAAGATTTGGCGAGGGCATTAGAGCTGAGGATGTATACGTGAAACGTGTTAAGGCATATAGCGGCTCCAGTCAGTACTATAACCTCGAACTTTCTATCAAGGGATCCGAAAATGACAAAATAACTATCGAAAGGTATTTTGGGTATTATGACGGAAATGTGTTTAGCTCGGGATTCAAAGATATACCGCATCAAATGATAGAAAAGATTATATTTGCGGACGGTACTGTCTGGACACAAGATAATATATACCAAATGACGCACAAGCTAACTGGCACTAATGAAAATGACACGCTAGTAGCCTATGACAAGGGTGCTGTTGAGTATCATGGTCTAGGGGGTGATGACACTCTGAGAGGCGATGAGGGAGACGACCTCCTTTATGGCGATGTTGGCCAAGACTGTCTATATGGCAGTGCTGGCAACGACATGCTTGTTGGGGGCCAAGGTGCAGATGAATTGAGAGGCGGTTCAGGTGATGATACGTATGTATTTAACAAAGGAGATGGGGTCGATTACCTAGTAGAGGACGGCGGTATTGACACAATCCAATTTGGTGAAGGTATTAGAGCTGAGGATGTGTACGTGAAACGTATTGTAATGAATAGGGGTTATAGTCAATATTATAATTTGGAATTATCCTTTAAGGATTCTAGTGATAAAATAACCATTGAGAAATACTTTGGTTATTATGAGGGCAGTTATTTTAGCTCAGGATTTAGGGATACGCCAAACCAAATGATAGAGAAAATCACTTTTGCGGATGGTACTGTTTGGACTCAAGACAATATCAATCAGATGACGCACAACCTAGTAGGTACAGACAAAGACGATACCTTTATAGCTTTTGATAAAGGTGCTGTAGAATACTATGGTTTAGACGGTAACGATTATCTTCGCGGCGACGCTGGCGATGACATGCTGTACGGTGATTCTGGTAAAGATCAACTGTATGGCGGCGCTGGCAATGATTTTCTCTATGGCGGACAAGATGACGATGAGATTAGTGGTGACGCTGGTAACGACAGTATTTATGGCGGACAAGGTACAGATAAATTGAGAGGCGGCACTGGCGACGATACGTATATATTCAATAAGGGAGACGGAGAGGATTATATTGTAGAAGGTGGTGGAATTGACGTTATTCAATTCGGTGAAGGTATCAGTCCAGAAGATGTAATAGCAAAGCATGTTATCGCACCTAGCGGTTATAGTCAACGCTATAATCTGGAATTATCCATAAAGAACTCTAGTGATAAGATAACTGTTGAGAGCCACTTCGGGTATTATGACGGCAGTTATTTTAGCTCTAATCCAGGATTTAGAGATATGCCAGATCAGGTAGTAGAGAAAGTTACTTTTGCTGACGGTACTATATGGAGTCAAGACAAAATTTACCAAATGGTGCATAAAGTTACAGGTACAGACGGAGATGATCATCTAGCCGCTTTTGACAAAGGTGCTGTCGAATATCATGGATTGGAGGGTAATGACTATCTTTACGGCGGCGCTGGCGACGATAAATTATATGGAGATTCTGGTAGAGATGATCTTTATGGTGGCGATGGCAACGATATTCTCGTAGGCGGTCAAGGTAATGATATTATTGAAGGTGGTAATGGCGATGATTTGTACATATTCAACAAAGGAGATGGAGCAGATTATATATCGGATGCGTCTGGATTAGCAGATGAAGTGCATCTTGGTTATGACTCGCTAGATATTATATTTGAGCGTGCTGGTAGTAACCTCCGCCTCCGCATGCCAGGCTCGCTTGACGCTATTACGGTTAGTTCGTGGTATAGCAGCGATAATTACAAAATTGAGACTTTCAAGTCGGCTAACGGCAGTGTTATCACGCATACTAAGGTCGAAAGTCTCATTCAGGCTATGTCTTCTTTCCAAAAAGACACTGGTATGACTTGGGAGCAAGCTGTAATAAATCAGCCAACGCAGGTGCAGTCTATCATCCAACAATATTGGACAGCACCGACTACTTGATTTAGCCGAGAAAAGGCTTGCATAAGCGGCATAAATCTATATAATGAAAACTATATAAGTAAATAAACAATGAATCATTTAGATCATAGCGGAGGTGGGCGTGAATCAAAAACCATTGCAAATCAATTCTGAAATCGGCGTACTCAAGACCGTACTGCTGCATCGGCCGGGCGAGGAGCTCGAGAATCTTACCCCTGATTATCTCAAGGACTTACTGTTCGACGATATTCCGCACCTGAAGGTGGCGCAACAAGAGCACGACGAGTTTGCTAACGTCCTGCGCGACCATGGCGTAGAAGTGCTGTATCTGGATGAATTGGTGACAGAGGCGTTAAACAACAGCGATAGTCTGAAAGCAGAATTTGTCGACGAGATGCTGGCAGCGTCTAAGCAAGATTCGCGTCGAGTCACGCAAAGCTTGCGCGATTTCCTGCTCTCGATGCCGACCAACAAGATGGTGCGCAAAATTATGGCTGGCGTGCGCAAGGACGAGATTTCGCTGCCGCCAGAGCATCACCAGCAGCTGCACGATATGGTCGAGCAAGACCATTATCCATTCTACCTAGATCCAATGCCGAATTTGTACTTCACGCGCGATCCAGCTGCGGCGATTGGTAACGGTTTGACGATCAATAAGATGCATTGGCCAGCCCGCCGCCGCGAGTCGCTGTTCATGCGCTATATCGTCGACCATCATCCGCGATTTGCTGGCCACGATATTCCAGTTTGGTATAATCGCGACGAGAAGTTCTCGATGGAGGGCGGCGACGAGCTGGTGCTGAACAGCGAAGCTATGGCCATCGGTATTAGTGAGCGCACTACCGCCGAGGCAATCGAGAAAATGGCAACCGAGTTGTTTGCTGATTCTAACTTCAAGAAAATTATCGCTCTCGAGATTCCGAAAAGCCACGCGTTTATGCACCTAGATACGGTCTTCACGATGATCGATTACGATAAGTTCACGATCCACCCAGAAATTCGCGACTTTGAAGGCAAGATGAATCTGTTTATTCTCGAAAAGGTTGAGGGGCAAGCTTATCCGCGGATTACCAAGCAGCATGACCTTGAAAAAGCGTTGTGTGAATCGCTGCATTTGCCAAAGATTAACCTGATTGAATGCGGAGGCGGCGATGAGATTGCGGCAGCTCGCGAGCAGTGGAATGACGGTTCGAATACTTTGGCGATTGCGCCGGGCGTGGTGGTGACTTACGATCGTAACTATGTCACCAATGCTAAATTGCGCGAGGCTGGCGTCGAAGTTATCGAGGTTAGCGGTTCAGAACTCGGCCGCGGCCGCGGCGGCCCGCGCTGCATGAGTATGCCGCTGGTGCGTGAAGATCTGGATAACGAGCAAGTTACTGATAGAGTTACTTCGGCGGAGCGTTCGCTAGCAGCCACCTTGGCGGTACCAATGATTCAAGAGGAGCACGTCCGCAAAGTGGTACCAGTGACTACAGACTCAACTACAACAACGGTAGCTAAGCTGCCAACCAGTCTGAAGGGTCGCTCTTTCTTAACTTTGAAAGATTTCTCGCCAAGCGATATTCGGCTGATGCTTGATACAGCACACGACCTCAAACAACAAAAGAAAGCGGGCAAAGCACACCGTATTCACGAGGGCAAACAAGTGGCTTTGCTCTTTGAAAAGACATCGACGCGAACTCGCTGCGCTTTTACGGTAGCTGCCAATGATTTAGGTGTGGCGCCAGAATTTCTCGGTAAAGACGATATTCAGCTAGGTAAAAAAGAGTCAGTTGAAGATACCGCTAAGGTACTGGGCCGCATGTTTGATGGCATTGAATTCCGCGGCTTTAAGCATTCTAACGTCGAGGCGTTAGCGAAATATGCTGGCGTACCAGTCTGGAATGGCTTGACGGATACTTTTCATCCGACGCAGATTCTGGCAGACTTCATGACTATTGAGGAGCATGTCGGCAAGCTCAACGGCGCTAAGCTGGTCTTCGTTGGCGACGGACGCAATAATATGGCAAATAGCTTGCTGATTGGTGCGGCTAAAATGGGCGTCGATTTCCGGATTTTGGCGCCGCGACAGCTGCATCCGTCGGGCGATCTAGTCAGCCTAGCACGTTCAATTGCTATGGAAACTGGCGCGAAGATTACCATCACTGATAACCGTGCCGAAGCGCTTGAAGGGGCTGACGCTATTTACACTGATGTCTGGGTATCAATGGGCGAGGAAGACAAGTTCGCCGAGCGAATTGCTCTTCTCAAGCCGTATCAGGTCAATGCGCAAATGCTGGCCGAGACTCACAACCCGAATGTCAAGTTCTTGCACTGCTTGCCATCATTCCACGATCTTAATACTGAGACTGGCCAGAAGATTCACGATCAATTCGGTCTTGACTCGATGGAGGTCACTGACGAGGTCTTTAGCGGCGAGCACAGCGTTGTCTTTGATGAGGCTGAAAACCGCATGCACACTATCAAGGCTGTGATGGCATTGACGCTATAAATCCGAGTTGAAGGAGGCTCGAACAAAATGGCAATCAAACAATTAGCAAGAAAAAAGGACGGGTTAGGACTCTGGTCGCTGACTGGCTTAGTGGTCGGCAGTATGATCGGTGCAGGTATCTTTAACCTTGTTCAAGGTACGGCTGAGGCGGCTGGTCCGCTGGCGACGATTATTGCGTGGCTGATTACGGGTGTTGGAATGATATTCCTGATTCTCAGCTTCCGCAACCTGACTATCAAAAAGCCGAAACTTAACGCTGGCGTGTATAGCTACGCTGAGGCTGGCTTTGGTAAGTATGTTGGCTTTAACTCGGCGTGGGGTTACTGGATTTCTGCCTGGATTGGCAATATCGCTTATGCGGTAGCCGTTTTCTCGGCGCTTGGTTATTTCTTTCCAGACTTGTTTGGTAAAGGTCAAAACTGGGCGTCAGTGGTTGGCATGTCGGTACTGCTGTGGAGTGTTCATTTATTAATCCTTAAGGGTGTCAAAACGGCAAGCTTCATTAATGCTTTGGTGACGGCGGCGAAATTAATCCCGCTTGCGATCTTTTTGCTAGCTATATTCTTGTCGTTCAAGGTCGGCTTGTTTAACCAAGACCTCTGGGGCTTAGCTGGCAACAACTTTGATATGGGCGCTGTGATTGAGCAGGTCAAGAATATGATGCTGGTTACCGTCTGGGTGTTTATCGGTATCGAGGGTGCAGTTGTATTTTCAGGTCACGCCAAGAAGCGCAGCGATATCATCAAGGCAACGTTGATTGGTTTTGCTGGCGTGCTTTCGATTTATGTGCTGATGACGGTGCTGGCTTTTGGTGTAGCTACCCAGAAAGATCTGGCTGCACTAGATAGTCCGGCAATGTCGATGCTGTTGGAACGCTTGGTTGGCCCGTGGGGCGCTTGGTTGGTTAATATCGGCTTGATGATCGCAGTTTTGGGCGGTTGGCTAGCTTGGACGATGTTTGCTGCTGAACTACCGTATCAGGCAGCTAAGAATAAGACTTTCCCGTCGATATTTGCCAAAGAAAATAAAGTTGGCGCGCCAGTAGTGTCGCTGTTGGTTACTAACATCCTGGTACAGATATTCCTGCTGACAATCCCCGGAACTGAAGGTTCAGCCTATAATATTGGTATTTCGATTGCTACTTCGGCTATCTTGATCCCATATGCCCTGACGGCGTTTTATCAATTGAAAGTTTCTCTGCAAGAGAAGAAAACCGTTAAGTACCGCGCCTTTAATATCTTTGTGGGTGTGATGGCTAGTGTTTACGCAGTATGGCTAGTGTATGCGGCTGGTATGCAATATCTGCTCATAACAGTGTTCTTGTACGCACCAGGCATGTTGGTCTACGTCTTGATGCAGATCAAGAATCGCAAGAAGATTTTCACGCTATACGAACTGCTTTTGGCGGTTGTCGTGATTGCGTTATTTGCCTACGCAGTACAACAACTGCTGGCTGGTGCGCTGGATGATACGTTAGGTATTAAAATCGCCGATTTAATCGGTCAATGATAATAAATAAAACGGGCGCGCCTGAGATACAGCGTGCCCGTTTTACCAAATGAAGGAGAAAAAATGTTTAAGTATGCCATTGTTCGCCGTCCGTCACATAGTTTGATTGATGGTATCAGCCAAACGCCAGAAATGGGTAAGCCGGACTACGATTTAGCGTTGCAGCAGCATGATCGCTATGTCGAGATTTTGCGCGAATGCGGTTTGGAAGTGACGGTTCTAGAGGCCAACGAAGATTATCCAGACAGTGTTTTTATCGAGGATAATGCGTTGTGTACGCCGCATGGCGTAGCGATTTTGTCACGTCCAGGGGCCGAGAGTCGTCGCGGCGAATCTGGTCTGCCAGATTTGCGCGAAGCCTTGGCACGCTACTATGATGACATTGAGCAAGTCGTCGAACCAGGTACAACTGATCCGGGCGATATCATGATGGTGGGCGACCACTATTACATAGGTTTAAGCGGACGCACCAACCAGGCAGCAGCCGACCAAATCACGGCAATTCTTGAGAAACACGGCATGACCGCCGAAACGGTACCGGTGACTGGAATTTTACATTTGAAAGACGATGTGGTCTACTTGGATAATAACAACTTAATTGTCGCTAAAGCTTACGAAAATCATCCAGCTTTTGCTAACTTTAATAAGCTAGTCGTTGATGACGATGAATACTATGCAGTGAATAGTTTGTGGATAAATGGCAAGGTAATCGTGCCAGAAGGCTTCCCGAAAATTGAGCAGAAGATTCGCGATTGCGGTTACGAGGTGATTCTGATCAATACTAGCGAGTTTGAGAAAATTACCGGCAGCCTAACTTGCATGTCGTTGAGGTTTTAACAACATGCCGGGTAAGATTGTAGTTGCACTTGGCGGCAATGCTTTGCAAAAGCAAGGCGAGGCTTCGGCTCATGCCCAGCAAGACGTCGCCGACGAGACAGCACGCCAGCTAGTGCCGTTGATTTTGGCTGGTTATCAGCTGGTAATCGTTCACGGCAACGGGCCGCAAGTTGGTAATATTGTTTTGCACGAAGAAGCAATTAACACGCCAGAAGTACCGACTTTCCCGCTCGATACGTGCGTAGCGATGAGCCAAGGGGCGATCGGTTTTTGGTTGCAGCAAGCGCTGATTGACGAATTCTCGCGCCGGCAGATGAAAAGCGTCGCTTCGACAGTTGTTACGCAAGTAGTGGTCGACGCTAACGATCCGGCTTTTAGCAATCCTACGAAGCCAATTGGCGTATTTTATCAGACCGAAGTAGAAGCCCAGCAGGCTGCTAACGGCCGTAACTTCACATTCAAAGAAGACGCCGGGCGCGGTTGGCGGCGCGTGGTACCGTCGCCGAAGCCGCAGCGGATCGTCGAAGAGTATACGGTCAAAGCGATGATTGATGCTGGCGTGACGGTTATCACGGGTGGCGGTGGCGGCGTGCCGGTTGTTGAAACTGTCAGTAATGGCTTAGAGGGGGTCGAGGCAGTAATTGATAAGGATTTCACAGCGGCAGTAGTGGCTGATGCGATTGATGCTGAGGCACTGGTGATACTGACGGCAGTTGATGGCGCGATGGTTGATTATGGTAAACCGACCGCGCGCACAATTGGACGCACTAATCGCCAAGAGATGCAGCGCTACATTGACGAAAATCAGTTCGCGCCGGGCAGTATGCTACCCAAAGTGCAAGCGGCCTTGAAATTTGTCGAAAAGCCAGGTCGCCGAGCGATTATCGCTAGCTTAGGCAGCGCCGAACAAGCCCTGGCCGGGCAGGTCGGCACTATTATCGAGAGCTAACTAATTTCTATAAGTACAGCAAAATAGCGCGAGTTTTAGCTCGGGCTATTTTTATATTTTGATAATGCGGTTGACGTTTTTCGCTGACTTTCTTATACTTGGGTCTAGCACTCTGCGGTCAAGAGTGCTAAAATAGATTAGAAAAGGAGGATATAATCATGAGTTCACCAATCAAGCCAATGGCGCATTATGTCGTGGCTGTTAAAGAGAAGAAGCCGGAAAAAACAGCTAGCGGCATTTTTTTGCCAGAATCAGCGCAAGAAAAATCAGAAGCTGCTAAGGTAGTGGCTGTTGGCTCGGCAGTCAAAGATGTGGCTGACGGCGCACGGGTTGTCTACAAAAACTACGCAGCGACGACTATTAAGCTTGATAAGGAAGAATATTTAATTATCAAAGACGAGGATATCCTCGCTACAATTGAATAGGAGGAAATATGGCAAAAAAAGTTTTTTACGATGAAGATGCGCGTGCTCGCGTATTGGCTGGCGCCAAAATTTTGTATAACGCTGTGAAAACAACGATGGGGCCAAAAGGCCGCAACGTAGTTATCGGCAAAAATTACGGCGGCCCGAGCGTGACGCACGATGGCGTGACAGTTGCGAAAAGTATTGATATCGACGAAGCTGATGACGAGACGCTTGGCTTCAAAGTTGGTGCTGAGCTCATCAAACAGGCTGCTAACAAGATGAATGATGTAGCTGGCGACGGCACTACGACAGTGACGGTTTTAACTTATCATATTTTAAACGAAGCTAATAAGCTAATTGCAGCTGGCCACAATCCGATGTTACTACGCAAAGGTTTAGAACGTGCTGCTAGCGAGATTATCAAAGAGCTCGGTAAACTCGCCGATGATATTCGCGGCGACAAAAAGCGTATCGCTGAAGTGGCAACAATCTCCGCGGGCGATGAGGCGATTGGTAAACTAATCGCTGATGTCATGGAAAAGATTGGCCCGAACGGCGTGGTGACAGTCGAAGAAGGACGCGGCTTAGAGCTCGAGAGCGAAGTTGTCGAAGGCTTCACGGTACAACGCGGCTTCGTTAGCCCGTACATGGTGACCGACGCTAAGCGCATGGAAGCAGTTTACGACAAACCAGCAATTGTGGTGACTGATAAGAAAGTCTCTTCAGCGCAAGAATTCGTACCGCTGCTCGAAATGATCGCTCAAAGCGGCAAGAAAGATTTGGTGCTGATTGCTGATGATGTTGACGGCGAAGCGCTGAGCTTGTTGGTGTTAAACCGGCTTAAAGGTGCTTTCAATACCTTGGCTATCAAAGCTCCGAGCGACAAAGATGTGCTGTATGACATCGCAGCGTTGGTTGGCGCCAAAGTCATCACCGAAGACACCGGCATGACATTTGATAATGTCGGTAGCGACGTAATTGGCTCGGCTCGCAAAGTGATAGCTACCAAAGATCTGACAACTATTGTCGAAGGCGAAGGGTCAAAGGCGGCGGTTAGTGCTCGCGTCGATCAAATCGAACTGGAAGTTGATAATGCTACTAGCGACTATACCAAGAAAAACTTACATAAACGCCATGCAGCTTTGACTGGCGAAGTGGCGGTGATTAAAGTTGGCGGTGCGACCGAGACGGAAATCGAAGAAAAGAAATATCGTGTCGATGACGCTGTAGCTGCGGTCAAAGCAGCGCTAGCTGAAGGCATTGTGCCAGGCGGCGGTGTAACGCTAGTGAATCTAGCCTGTGGTTATAAGCATTCTAATAACAAAGATGCCTCGGTATTAGCGGGCGAAGATTTGCTGATTCACGCACTTGAACAGCCATTCCGAATCTTGCTGAGCAACTCTGGTCTAAATGCCGACGAGTGGCTGCCGCAGGTCAAAAAAGCCAAAGCTGGCCAAGGTATCAATGTCAACCACCCGAATGAATTGCTTGATCTAAAGTCGGCAGGCGTAGTTGACCCAGTACGCGTTACCAAGGAGGCCTTGCAGAATGCTGCCTCAATTGCTGGTACGGCGATGACAATGGGCGCATTGGTTGTTGATCTGCCAGAGAAAGAAACGCCAGGTGCTGCTATGCCAAATATGGGCGGCGGTATGGGTATGTACTAAACCTATTCGTTGTATATCAGACAGCGTAGAGCCCACCGTTATGCGGTGGGCTTTCTTGACAAACTTGACAAAGAGCAATTTATAACCTAGAATATTACACAGTGTGAATTTACCGATTATACACGGTTAATCTCTAGAATTGCGGAAGTAAGGGGGTCTGTGAAACATATTTTACGAATTTTTAGCGGCTACTGGCTGATGTTTATCATCTTGGTCGGTTTTACCTACGCTATGGTCATGGCGAATTTATGGCTGCCTGACAAGATGTCGGAAATCGTCAATAACGGTATCATCAAGCAAGATATGCCGGCTATTTGGCACAACGGACTAACGATGATTTTAGTGACGGCGGCAGGCGGACTGTGCTCAATTATCATTGGGTTCTTGGCATCGCGAATCGCTACTGGTATGGCGCAAAAATTGCGAATGGAGCTATTCGAGCGAGTCGAGAGTTTTGCGCTGGCAGATTTTAATAAATTTTCTACCGCCTCGCTAATCACTCGCTCGACCAATGATATTCAGCAAATTCAGATGACGTCAATTCTACTATTGCGCATGGCTTTACTGGCACCAATTATGGCGGTCGGCGGTTTGCAAAAAGCCATCCATAACGCGCCAGATTTGAGCTGGATCATCGCGCTGGCAGTGTCGGTGTTACTGGTGGTCATTGCCGTGTTGTTCGTGATTGCCGTGCCGCGGTTCAAAAAATTGCAGACGCTGGTGGACAAACTGAATCTGGTGACGCGCGAAAACCTAGTCGGCTTGAAAGTCATCCGCGCCTTTCACAACGAAAAAATTGAGCAGAAAAAGTTCCAGCAAGCCAACACCGAGCTGAACAAAATGAATTTATTTGTCAATCGGCTGATGATGCTGCTCGATCCAATCATGACACTGGTGATGAACTTTTCTAGCGTGGCAATTGTCTGGTTCGGCGCGCATTTGATCAGCAGTGGCAATCTACAGATTGGTAATATGATGGCGTTTTTGGAGTATGCCATACAGGTGATCATTTCGTTCCTGCTGCTGTCGATGGTGTTTATCATGGTGCCGCGGGCGGCCGTGTCGGTAAAGCGGGTGGGCGAGGTGCTCGACACACTGCCGTCAATTCTTGACCCGCAGTCGCCGCAGCAATTGCCAGATGACGCTACGGGTAAAATTGAATTCAAAGACGTCACTTTTACCTATCCAGACGCTGACTTGCCGGTGCTATCTAGTATCAATTTCACTGCCGAACCAGGGCAAACCACGGCGTTCATTGGCAGTACTGGCTCGGGCAAATCAACGTTGATCAATTTGATTCCGCGCTTTTATGATGTGTCGGCGGGGCAGATTTTGCTGGACGGCGTGGATATCAGAAATGTGAAATTGGAAGATTTGTACGATCAAATCGGCTACGTGCCACAAAAAGGCGTGTTGTTTAGCGGGACGATCGCCAGCAACATCAAGTACGGCAACGCCAAAGCCAGCCAAAAATTGGTCGAGAAATCCGCTAAAATTGCTCAAGCCGCCGAGTTCGTCAGCGAGCTAAAAAACGGTTACAAAAATGAAATCGCTCAAGGCGGTAGCAATGTTTCCGGCGGTCAACGGCAGCGTTTGTCGATTGCCCGGGCGATCGCTGTCGAGCCGAACGTCTACATTTTTGACGATTCGTTTTCGGCTCTTGATTTCAAAACTGACGCCAAATTACGCTTGGCGCTTGCTAAAGAAACTAAACATAAAACCGTGCTCATCGTCGGCCAGCGCATCAATACCATCATGAATGCTGACAAAATCATTGTGCTGGACGAAGGTAAAATTGTCGGTCAAGGCACGCACCGGGAATTGATGAAAAATTGTGAAGTCTATCAAGAGATTGCCGCTTCCCAGCTCTCGGAAGACGACCTGCAGAAAATGTCGGCGGCGACCGCGAAAGGGGCGGAGTAATGGCTCAGCAAAGCATGAAAAAACGCCAGCCAGTGAAGATGGGTGGTCCAATGGGCGGCGGTATGGGTGCGGGTGAAAAAGCCAAGGACTTCAAAGGCACGGTCAAGAAATTAGCCAAATACTTAGCGGAATTCCGCTGGCAGATGCTCATGGTAGCGATTTTCGCGGTCGGTAGTACGACGTTTGCGATTGTCAGTCCGAAGATTTTGGGTGGCGCTACCAACCAAATTGTC
>JABCNZ020000053.1 GCA_013333845.2 Candidatus Saccharimonadota bacterium | reverse complement strand
TCCCGGCCGCACGAAATTAGCGCTGCTTTGGCTGCTGTGCAGATCGACCAACTAGAACGAGTCATCATCGTCCGTGCTGATTTCGAAGACAAAGAAAATCAAGATTTTATCGCGCTGATAAATCCGGAAATCGTCAAATACGAGGGCGAAGTCATCTATGATTACGAAGGCTGCCTGAGCGTCAAGGACTTTTACGGCAAAGTTCCCCGCTACAGCAAAATCCGCGTTAAAGCCATCAATATCGACGGCGACGAAATCCGCATCAAGGCCAACGGCTTTCTGGCACGCGTCTTGCAGCACGAAATCGACCATTGCAACGGCATCGTTTTCGTCGACCATATCCGCGACGATCATCAGGCTTTTTATCGCTTAAACGACGAGGGCGAGCTCGATCCGCTCGACTACGAAAGATATGTCAAAGACAACGCCGACCTCTGGGATTAGCCGCCAGCCGATAGTATTCTTCGGCACCGAAGACTTTAGCTTATATAGCCTGCGCGCGCTCGTTGAAGCCGGTTTTAATATCGTAGCCGTCATCACCAAGCCAGACTCCCGCCGCGGCCGCAGCAACAAGCTTATCCAGCCTGCCGTCAAACAATTCGCTAGCCAGCACCATATTCCAGTCTGGCAGCCAAAACGACTAAAAGATATCATAAGTGATATAAAAAATATTACGCCGCAGCCAACTGGCGTCTTGGTTAGCTACGGCAAAATTATCTCGCAAACAATCATCGACCTATTCCAGCTTGGTATCATCAACGTTCATCCGTCGCTGCTGCCAAAATACCGCGGCCCGTCGCCCATCGAATCAGCTATCGCTAACGGAGATAAAAACACTGGTGTGACCATCATGCAGTTAGAACAAGCGATGGATGCCGGCCCGATATACTACCAAGAAACTTACCCGCTAGACTTTACCGAGACCCAGCCCGAGCTTTATCAAACTCTCGGCCAGCTCGGCGCGCAATTATTAACACAGAAGTTACCTGACATCATAAACGGTATACTGCAGCCAACACCGCAAGACAATAGCCGCGCCACCTATTGCTCGCTGCTCAGCAAAGACGACAGCCGCCTCGATCCGCAACAGCTAACCGCAGACCAAGCGGAAGCCAAAATTCGCGCCCACCTGACTTATCCGCGTTCGCGCCTGAAAATCGGCCAATACGATCTGATCATCACCAAAGCCCGCGCCGTCTCTACTCCAGAAACACCGCTTGACATCAAATGCGCCGACGGCACCTACCTATCAATTGACGAGCTAATCGCTCCTAGCGGCAAAACTATCAGCGCCGAGGCTTTCTTGCGCGGCTACCCGCTACAAAGATAGTAGCAACCATCAACCGCGACAATTGCAATTGCTTGCAAGCACCTAAATCCGCAACCGCGGCCGTAGCCTATGCTCCCGCGTCGCCTAGAAGAATCATATCGCGGTTCGCGATAACTTCTTCCTTGAGAGCCTTGACCGTTTGCATCACCCCCTCGCGATAGTTCGGACGATGCTGGCCCAACCACTTCAGCGACGCGTACTCTGCTAGTATCGCATTTTGCGGCACGTTGGCTGGCGCATTAGCTTTCAATTGTACATAAATCTGATCATTTTCGAAATCCGGCGCGTTAGCGTCCAGCCAGGACGTCACCCGCACCATATCGCGATCCATAAAACTCTCAAACTCCGCCAGCTGCATATCGCTCAAACCCTCGCTAAGCTGCAAACCAACACGCAGCTCTAGCTGCTCGCGAAAGTGGTCGAGAAACAGTTTTTTCTGGTCGTCTGGCAAGCTGCCCAGACCCACCTCTTCGAGAAACTTATCGTCTAATTGAAACATTTCACCCCCTCTTGCCTATGCATTTAGTATACCGATTATAGTGCTGCTACGCAATACCGAGCTGCTCATTGACAGCGCGGCGCATATCGGCCAATTCTTCGACATATTCATTCATGACTTCTTGCATGATTTTGCCGTAATCTGGCACAGCATAGCGCATCCACAGCGCAGACGCGTAGAAACTCATCGCATCTTCGTCAGTTTCGAACAATTCACGGATAGCCTGGTAATCCTGGCGGCTAGCATAATCGCCGTGAAACTCAGCCAGCCAGCGCCGCGTCCGATCCGGATTACTGTTGACATCTTCGAACTCCAAGGCCTCCTCTTTAGACAACCGTGCCAACAGCTGCTCGGACGCACGCTTGTTTAGATCCTTAGACATTTCGCGGCGATACTGTTCTTTTTTCTCTTCCGACAGTATCGCGACATTATAGCCAGCAGCTGCCAACACATTATCATCAATATTAAACATTCGCGCACCCTTTCTTTTTCATTGTTATTTCATCTTATGCCGCCAGGCCATAGTCGTCCTTCATGTATTTGGCCAGAGTCTCCAGAACTGTTGCTGTATCGCTCTTGCCGTCTATCGACAGCCATTGGGTATCGCCGTAGCCATGCCACTGGATATTGTGGCCGTCCCGCGCTGCAGCATCAGCTAATTCGTACAATTTAGATATAGCATTATTCTCGCCGAACTGATCAACCGCCCAATCCCACGGATATTCCCAGTTGCTAAACGAACCTGAGTTATCAATGTTGTCAGCAGCAGCTCGTTCAAGCCTATTATTAAGCTCGTCTATTCGTCGGTTTAGCTCATCAATTTTACCTTGGTACTCCCGTTCTGCGGCGGCAGCAGCAGTATCCTCTCTATGGATAAATTCGTGAACATTTCTTTTAGCGCTATCCACAGCCTGGCCTACCGGCGTATGGTCGTGGAGCTGCTGACCCACCCAGCGACCGCCCAGACCGCCGACAGCACCGCCAGCGACCCTGCCGATACCTAGAGCTACCTTATGCTTGCCGATACGTTCGTCTGTCTCTTTCGAGAGCCTATCACCAGCAGCATAGCTATCCTTGCGGGAAAGCTTCAGCATCTTGTCGGCCATAAACTCTTGGCTGCGCTTCTTGCCCTCGGCTTTTTCTTTTATCCTAGCAAACTTATCATCATCCACCAGCTGGCGCGAACCGTTTTGCCCGCCGAGACCTTGTCTGATAGCATCCAAACGGACGCCGCGCCTAATCATCCGATCGCCAACTGCCGCAGCAACTATACTGACACCTACCGAGATAGGCCACGTCACGCCGAACAGTCCAGTCAGCGCGCCAACAGCTGCACCCTTAACCAAACCGTGGCCAACTCCGACAGCCGCCGCCTTCAGGCTATTTTTGGTAGATTTTTCCATACCAATCCAGCTGCCGATCTTGGCCAAAATACGGTTGCGTAGCTTGTCGCTTTCGCTCCTTAGGATCTCGTCTTTGCGTTCTTGCAATCGCTGGCCGAATATCCTGCGCTGCTCATCAAACATCTCGTCAGACATTTGCTGCGCGATCTCGTCGTCGGTACCCTGATACTCGCCCTTCTGGCGCTTCGTTTCAACCTTTTGGCGCAAATAGGCCAAGACTTCCTTTTTCAAGGCTTTACCGGCCTCATCCAGCGCCTCGCGGCGCCTTTCGCGCTTGCGGTTATTGCCAGGCCCGCCGACCCAATGCATGATACTAAAGCGGAAGCCGCCGTCAGCTCTTTTGGACTCTTCCTTAGCCAAAAGCTCAGCATATGCATCAAGTTTCGCGGCATACGGAGCGTTTCGCTCTTCTCTGATTTTCGCGAGCCGCTCTTCTAGCTCTCGTTCTTCCTCCTCTAGGGTTTTAGGCTGGCCAGCATCATGATCTGGGGTTCGAGGGGCTGGACGTGGACGGCCAGGCTCTGAGCCAGTTGGGCCGCCTGGTTGCGGCTGAGTAGGAGGCGGAGTACCTGGGCTACCTGGACCGCCCCCCGAGCCGCCTGGAGTACCGCCTGATTGCGTGCCTGGCTGAGGTTGCGGTGATGGTCGGGTTTGACGCGCGCCTCTAGTACTAGTTCTTGATGTTGGCTGAGGAGCCGGAGGAGTAGTACCTCTGGTCGCTGAGGTCTCCGAACCTGAAGTCATGCGTTTAACCAAATCTGCAAGCTCCAACCCTAGTCTTTTTATCTCATCTTGATCACCACCGCTAATAGCTAAAGCCAATATCTCATTAAGTAGTTCATCTTTTCTAGCTAGCATCTGTTGCAGTCCTTCGCCTCCAGCGCCAGCATCGCCACCTGGGACTGGAGGAGCTGCTTTAATATCTGGAGAGCCGCCAGCATCGCCACCTGGGACTGGAGGAGCTGCTTTAATATCTGGAGAGCCGCCAGCATCACGAGACGCCCTACTAGAAACTGCCTCGGCCGCTCCAGACACTAAGCCATCTATAATAGAGTAGTACGCTCTCTTCACCTGATCAGAAGATTGCGAACCTGTAATCGCGTCGCGCATATTTTTTAACGAACGCCACACTTCTTCCAAACGCGAGTCGCTTTTTAATTGTTCAGTGCTAGGTCTATAATTTGAATCTACAGCAAGACGGTCAAAGACACCAGCTACAATACTAGCATCTCTAGCTACAAATCGAACATAACTATCAGAATCAGATTCTTTTAAGCCATTTACTTTTGATACTAAGCTACTAATATACTTGTCTTCATCTAAAATATCCCTTATTCCATGTTCAGGACCTTTTTTGCCACGGCTATTTTCTGGACTCCTCATTGCTGTTCTTTCATTTTTTTAATTTTCGTACAATAATCCCTTTTATTGTAACTCTTTTCTGTAGTAGGCACAAGTATAATTTCTCTATTTCCTCAAAAATATAGTAGATTACGCATATAGTAACATAAAATGCTTGACATATCAACTATTTTATGATAGCATGATAAGTAATCAGCTCAGCACGAGGTGGAAGTCGCGCGATGCCCTAAACGGGAAGTTGATGCATTTTGACAATTCGGTACGCAATTAGCGTCAATTCATGCTATTTCGATATACTGCCACAGTTTCGCGCGTCGAGCGCGGCACGTTTTCTGCGAATTTCGCAGGCAGCGTGCTGCGCTAGAAGCATTGTCGAGCGATTCGCTCCGAAGCTCGCGCAGTATACGTAGTAATGATTGAGTAAGAGAAGAAGTTGAGGTTGATGGAGTTTTGACAGTAGTAGCGACTAGCCGATAAAATCAATTTGTCGGTTGATCGCCGCTACTGTCATGCCAATAGTGCGGATGCTTTATCCACAGGGGCGCGCCGCGCCCCACGAGCTCGAAAGGAGCTCATTTTGTCCACTACCAACCCACCGGCGCCGGCCCAGCCGGCAGCCTCCCGCGTCGTACCGACGCGGGAGGCGTTTCGGATCCTGAAGGAGTGGGCCGACGCCCACCCCCAGGATCTGAATCGCAATAGGATCGTCGACGAGCTCGATGAGCTCGCCGACCCAACCGTTTGGGACGACTCGTCCCGCACCGTCGAGGTCGCGGGGCGACTCAACGCCCTGCTGGCCTCTATTAATGCCGGGGTCTGGACCGCACCAGCGGCCCAGACCCCGAGCCCCACTACCACTCCGGCGGCGCCCGCCACAACCCCGGTGCCGGCCCAGCCGGCGCCTACACCGGCGCCGCGCCCCCTCCCCAAAGGGGCGCAGAACGCCCCCTCTCTCTGGCGGCGGCTCATCGTAGCCGGCGCCATCGTAGCCGGCGCCACCGGCGTCGGCCTGGCTGGCAGCGTCGTCGGCGCCATC
>JABCNZ020000052.1 GCA_013333845.2 Candidatus Saccharimonadota bacterium | reverse complement strand
CGAGGTTCACCTGCCGAAATTCGATGAAGACGACGTCAATATTTCTGTCGAAAACGGCAACTTGGTCATCCAAGCCCAACGGCACGAAAAAGAAGAAGACAAAGAAAAGAAATACGTCGTACGCGAGTCGAGCAGCAGCTTCTACCGCAGCGTCCAGCTGCCAGAGCGCGCTGACGCCGACGCTATCGAAGCGCACCTGGACGACGGCGTCTTGAAAGTCACCGTGCCAGTCACGCCAGCGCCAGAGCCAAAGAAAATTACCGTCAAATCACGCGGCAAGAAGAAAGAATAAACCTTTCTCAGCTTTGGCCGTCAAGAAGGCCTCGGGATTACCCGAGGCCTTTTGCTAATAACGAAATTCCGCAGTCTAGCTAGAAAGCGTCAAACTATTCCGCGTATTTTTCAACGAACCGCCGCAATATCTTGACCGGTTCGGTTACTAACTCCGATTCGCGGTACGCTGCATCAATCAGATCTTGAGCCTCCTCCGGCGCGAAATAGCCGGCATGTTTATAGATATTAATTCGCAAAGCCAGGCCGTCAGCATCAAGCTCGGGATGAAATTGCGCCGCATAAACATTTTTCCCGGCGCGCAGCAATTGTATACAGGCCGCAGAACGCGCTAGCACCACGCTGTTCGGCGGCGCCGTATCTGTCCCCTCTTTATGCCCGACGAAGCCGCGAAAACTAGCTGACAAGCCAGCCAGCAGCGGATCGTCCTGCGCTTCCGGCGTCAAATTTATATCCACCGCGCAAACCGGCTCGCCATGATCGAAATCCGTCCGGCCGCCCAGCGCCGTCACCAGCGCGCCCACGCCCAAACAAGTGCCTAAAAACGGCTTGTCCTCGGCTACAATCCGGCGAAGCAGCGGTATGATATAATCTTCAAACTGCAATTGTTCCGGCGATTTTTCCTCTGGCGGATAAGCAAAATTAGCCGGTCCGCCACCCATAAAAATACCGCTGTAATCATCCAAATTAACTGGCGAGAACTCGCCGCGGTCAAGCCGCAAGCGCTGCAACTGCTCCGGCTGCAAACCGCCAAATTTCAAAAAAGCTGCATATTCGTCGTCAGACGCTTCGTCCTCGGGACGGGATTGTAAAAGAAGAAAAGGTTTTGTCATAAATCTTAGTATAGCGCTTTTTAAGCTCAATGGCTACCGTCAAAAATCACGAGGCGTTAAATCTTCGGCCGACTCAACGTAACGAAGCCACGGAAAATACCGGAGCACGTTGTCTTGATGCAACACTTCTGCCAAAGGCGCTGATTTAACCGTAATATTTTCGCCGACATCAAGATGCTGCGCTGCTCGGTGTAACGCTCCCCCTGTAGCCAGGAACAAATAGGTAAACCACTCAATTTTCTTATCCATCTGCACGACATCAAGCAGTCTCCAATTAGCAAAAGTACAGCCTGTTTCTTCTCTCAGTTCGCGCTGAGCCGCTACTAATACCGACTCGTCGCTAGAGTCAACCCGGCCGACTGGCAAATGGTTCTTGCGGACAATCCCGCCCGGTTGCTTTTCATCGATTACTAACACATCGCCAGCCTCATCAAGCGCAATGACCATCACAGTATCTGGACGGCGCAGCATTTCAAAAGTTTCTACGCTGCCATCAGGCATCTTTTGCGGCCATTGATGCACTTCATAAATCTCACCTCTAAAAACACAATCTGCTTCCGGAGGAATCAGACGAGCACCTTTCGGCAAAACGCGTTCGGTCATCGCTATACTCTCAACTTTTTCATCAAAATATCATAACCGTCAGTCACCTCGTCTTGACGGCTGATGCCCAGTTCCACCATAATGCGCCACAGATCATCGGTTATCGCGGCAGAATCGACATTCTCGTCAGCTAATCGCTCTAATTCCATAAAGTCGCCTAAACCCTCCACCGAGTCGATGCATACTTCCACATCGTTCAGTTTGCCAGTCTGGCGAGTCTTCGACAAGTCCGAAAACGGCACGAAACCTAGTTCCTTAACTATAGCGATCATGACATCTGGATCGCCAACTTCTGTTTCGCGCTCAATACTATCCAACTGCCCAGTGACTGATCGTTTTAGGGTGAATAACGTCCGCTTGGTTTCATTTTCTCCTTGTCCATGCGTTTCGGTACGCACCCGCAGCCAAGGCACTGTATTGCCGTCGCCGCCAGCTTCTCCCGGCAGACCAAATACTTGATCGCGTTGATGCACTGGCTCGCCAAGAGCAACACCCTTACCCGCCAGCGTAGCCAACAGCCCTTCTTTATCTTGCAACCTAACTTTTATCTCAATTTCTCTCATATATAAATGATATCACGTTTAAGACACATCCACAGGACCGATGATATCCGTATTGCCAAAGTAAAAATCGGTTAAGACCTGCCGCCATGGCGTGCTGGTTGCCGCAGCATATATCATTTTGCCAATATCGCCATGGCAAGCCAACAACACCGTTTGATCTGGATGTTGACGCGCCATGAAATCAAGCACCCGCTGGCCGCGAGCCAATAACTCAGGAAAAGTCTCAGCGCCGTCAGGATGCAAAAAATAGGTCACGTTTTCTGCTTTGATGATGTCCGGCGCGCAGATTTCCTCAATATCAGCGGCCGGCTTACCAGTCATAATGCCAAAATCACGCTCGATTAAATCATCGTGAATTATCGGCTCGGCAAGCTCCAGCTCCGCCGCTACAATCGCTGCCGTCTCGAAAGCTCGATCAAGCGGCGATGCATACACTGCGTCAAAAACTAGTTCCCTATCCTTGATGTGACGCGCCAATTGCCGCGCTTGCTGGCGTCCCAAATCAGTCAGCGGCAGGTCGCGATGACCGTTCAGAATCCCGTGCACATTGTCTTCGTTCTGGCCGTGGCGAGCGATATAGATAGTAGTCATGAACCTTAGTATATCATCTCTGTCAGGCGGCAAGAAACCTTACGAAGCCCTATTTATCGCCGAAGTTTCTTGCTATGAAATCATTGGCAAATCTGTGAATGACGCTTCAGCCAATCAGCAATCGCACCAATATCGAAATGATCGGTCGCGGCGCGGACGGCGAAATCTTCTAGTTCAACAGCTGCCGCGGTCATTATCCAGCCATTTCTCGCCAAAAAGATACCAGCAATCGTCACCGCTGTACGCTTATTGCCATCGGTAAAGATATGATCTGCTATACAATTACGCAAATAAACCGCCGCCTTTTCGTGGACTGACACATATTGCTCCTCACCAAAAACAACTGTTTGCGGCGCAGTCACCAGCGACTTTAGCCCCAGCTCATCACGTACGCCATGCGAGCCGCCAAAATCCTCAATTATCCAAAAATGCAGCTCTAGAATTTCGTCAATCTCCAGATAGCGAATCATCGGTCTGCCAAGTTTT
>JABCNZ020000051.1 GCA_013333845.2 Candidatus Saccharimonadota bacterium | reverse complement strand
TGGTTGTGGCGTATATCTTTGCGGTTTTGAGCGGCAGCGATGCTTTGTAAGGTGTTAAGCGGATTTTTAAGGATTCTTTAAGACTGTATGCGCATAGTAAGTATAATGGATATGATAAAATTATCGAATAGAGGAGGTTTCTGATGAATGATAAGCAGGAAAATGCTACGCCGCGATCGTCAGACTCACAACCGCTGCCGCCTCGGGTTGTTGCGGCTACTAAACCTTGCCAGAAGAAGACGGTTTGGTTAGCCATCTCTATCGTGATTGCGGCGATTATTTTGGCGGCTGGCGGCATAACTTGTACGCTGCTAATGCGAGGAGGCCGCAATTCTCTGAATACTTTCGTTGACGGTAATCTGGCGGCTGATAGTAAGGAAGCTTCTGTTTCTGATATTATTGATAAAGTTTCGCCAAGCGTGGTGTCGATAGTCACCAATACTAAGTCGCAATCTCTATTTGGCGGTTCCCGCCAGGTGCAGGCGGCTGGTACGGGTATTATTATCAGTAAAGATGGCTTCGTTCTTACTAATAAGCATGTTGTAGAAGGCGCGCAGTCGGTTACGATTGTAGCCTCGGACGGGTCGACTTACGACGCGGTATCGCTAGTTGGTACCGATCCGTTGAATGATTTGGCTTACTTAAAGATCAAAGACGTTAATAATTTAACACCAGCAGCTCTAGGCGACTCGTCGACAGCCCGAGTCGGGCAGAACGTTATTGCTATCGGTAATGCACTAGGACAGTACCAAAACACTGTCTCTAAAGGTATTATTTCTGGTAAGGGTCGGGCGGTCTCGGCGAGCGATAGCAGCGGTAGCTCGCGGGAATCTCTGACTGATATGCTGCAAACCGATACGGCTATTAATTCTGGCAATTCTGGCGGGCCGTTAATTAACTACAGCGGGCAGGTTATCGGTATTAATACAGCGGTAGCTTCGAATGCTGAAGGAATTGGCTTTTCGATCCCGATTAACGCAGCAAAAGGTACAATCCAGCAAGTTTTGGCTGGCAAAGGCGTGCAGCGAGCGTACCTGGGTGTCAATTACACGGATATCACGCCGGAAATAGCCAAGCATTATAGTTTGCCATCAAAATATGGCGCGTACGTGACTGGCGGCCGCAGTGAAGACGTTGGTGTTACCGCTAACAGTCCGGCCGCTAAAGCTGGTATTCAAGACAAAGATATAATTACCAAGGTCGATGGTACTGAATTGGGCGCGCGAGGTAATTTATCAAGTGTTCTCGGGCAGTATCAGCCGGGCGATACTATTGATCTGACGGTGATGCGCAGCGGTAAAACGATGAATATCAAAGCGACGCTAGCGGCCTATCGAGAATAGGCAAATTATGCTTGCAGTACGACGATAAAGCCGCGTGTTAGCTTATGCCGCAGCTGGCGCGAACCAGCGTAGGCTATTATTGCGCCGTGCTGCCGCGGGTCGGCTTCTAAAAAAATTAGTGCGCCAGGATTTAAGTGTGCTGGTAGTTGGTCTATCAGCTGGTAGATTAGCGCCAAGCCCTCGTCTTTGGCGAAGAGCGCTAATGTTGGCTCATGATTAGTCTCGGGCGAGCGCTGCCACGAACGGTCGACATATGGCAAATTAGCGATAATTATATCGAATTTGCCAGGTACGGCGCGCAACAAATTACTTTTTATCAGAGCGACGTCGGCTTGAAATTTTTCAGCATTTTGATGGGCAACGCGTAAAGCTGGTTGGCTAATATCAGATAAAATTACGTTAAGTTTCGGGATCTCTAATTTTGCGGTGATGCCCAAGCAGCCGCTACCGGTGCCGATATCTAGCAGCTTGCCAGAAACGCCAAGTTCTTTTAGCAGCTCTATGATGGCTTCTGACTCTGGACGAGGTACTAAAACCTGCGGCGACACTGTAAATCTTCGGCCGTAAAAATCGCGGTAACCTAAAATATAAGCAAGCGGTACGCGTTCTAATCGCAGACGCAGCCGAGCATTAGCAATATCAACACGCCGCGGGTCGATGTCGTCTTCGGGGTGAGCGTGCAGGTAGGTGCGATTTTTCCGCAGCGTATTAGCCAAGATAAGTTCTGCGTCCAACCTGGCAGAATCGACGCCAATTTCTCGTAATTGTTTGATTGCGTGATCGAGCCATGCCGATATATTCATACGAATAGTATAAAATGCAAGTTTGTGGCGGTCAAACGAACTTAATGCGCTCAGGGGCGAGGCGGCGATAGATTATTGTTGGTCGGCGTTTTGCGCTTTTAGTTCTCGTTCGTAAGCTTGCAGCTGTTCAATTAAATCGTTGATGTCTCCGTTCATGGCGGCGGGGATGTTGCTGCGGCTATAATGAATACGGTGGTCGGTGATACGGTCCTGCGGGAAGTTATAGGTGCGGATTTTTTCGGAGCGGTCGCCAGTGCCGACTAACGAGCGTCGTTCAGCGCTCAACTTGGCGTTTTCCTCATCAATTTTCATCTGTAGTAGGCGCGAACGCAGCACGCTCATGGCTTTTTCGCGGTTCTTGATCTGCGACTTCTCGTCTTGGTTGGTAACCATTATGCCAGTTGGCAGGTGAGTGATGCGCACTGCCGAGTCGGTGGTGTTGACGCTCTGGCCGCCGTGGCCGCTGGAGCGGTAAATATCGACGCGCAGGTCGTTCGGGTTGATTTCAACATCAGTTTCTTCGGCTTCGGGTAAGACGGCGACAGTGGCGGTGCTGGTATGAATACGGCCTTGACTTTCAGTGACTGGGACGCGTTGGACGCGGTGGACGCCGCCTTCAAATTTCAATTTGGCATATGGCGCGTCACCCTTGACCATGAAAATGACTTCTTTGTAGCCGCCAGAATCGTTGGCAGATTCGCTAATCAGCTCGGTTTTATAGCCGTTGGCTTCGCACCAGCGCAAGTACATGCGGTATAATTCTGCCGCGAACAATGATGCTTCGTCGCCGCCAGCACCAGCGCGGATTTCCATGATAATATTTTTCTCGTCGTTCGGGTCTTTAGGTGTTAGTAATATGAATAACTTATCGTCGAGTTCGGCGATTTTAGCTTCGTCCTCGGGAATCTCTGCTTTGGCTAGTTCGGCTAATTCATCGTTGCCCTGAGCTAAGCTTTTTGCCTCCGCTAGCTGTTTCTCGATAGTATCGCGTTCGCTAGCGGTAGCGATAATGGTTTCTAGTTCGGCGAAACGTTTGTTGTTGGCAGTAAAATCTGGCGAGTTGTAAGCGTCGGGACTTGCTAAAAAATCGCCGAGGCGAGAGCGTTCGGCTTTCAAAGCGTCTAAATCGAGAGAAATCTTTGCCATAGCTTATAAAATTATAGCATATATTGACGAAATAAGCGTTTTAATGTATAATAAAGAGATGAGTAGGTCGATTGATAAACCGTCGGAGCCTGCTGCGGGCGAGTTGTTATGCACAACTTTGTTGCCAGTAGCTGCTCCTGTTAAAACTTACAAAATACCGGAAGGTCTGCCGCCGCCGCTAAAGTCATGGCAAGTTGTGAATGTTGGCAGGGGACACATTAGAGCTAAGGGTGAGGTAGATAGGCTAGATGTAACGGTATTTTTAGCGGATGATAATAGACCAACTAATTGCCAACATCCAGCTCTGGAGAGTTATTTAAGAAAAACGGTCCTCGGAGAAGGTGATGGGAACGAAGAAGGGCAAGGTGATATAGATTTTGTACGATCGCTATATTACGGTGCAGTTGCCCGCGATATGGGGTTAACCATACCAGATGTGAGCAGTATGACAGCTGATAGTAAAAGATTGTTGAAATCGGCTGGTTTTTCTGAGGTGCTAGCTACGGGATCGCTTGCAAATGTAGGACTAGTACTGTCTGGAGGCGATGAATTGAGCGATCCTGCTGATATTGAAAGACGAGCGTGTGGAATAGGTTTATATACTAAAGAGACTATAATTTTTCCTGGAGCAGGCGAGGACTCTGATAATCAGTTTATTGCACTAACTGATGCCGCTGGGAATCAAATTATCATGCCGTATAGCGAGACTAGAGAGCATATTCTGATAGACGCATTTGGGTATAAGGAAGCTGGCGGGCAAGAAAAATAGAACATCGCTGACAGATAGCAGCGATGTTTTATTATGCGATTGATGGCGTCTAGTTTTTTTCGTTGACCTGTTTCTTAGCTTTCTTGGAGGTTTTGGCTGGTTTGGCGTTGTTGTCGCTGGTTTTGTCATCGGCAGCTTGCTGAGCCTTGGCGGCAGCGGCGGCGTTAGCCTTTTTTGCTTTGTTGACGAGAGCTTCACGGCGGGCCTTCGCGGCGGCTTGGCGGGCCTTGAAGCGGTCAACGCGGCCTTCGGTGTCGATGATCTTTTCTTCGCCAGTGAAGAATGGATGTGATTTACTCGAAATGTGGACTTTGACCAACGGGTAAGTTTGACCGTCTTTCCATTTGATTGTTTCGGTAGATTGCGCTGTTGAGCGAGTCAAGAACGCGAAGCCTGCTTGTTCGTCGCTAAATACGACCAGGCGATAGTCCTGTGGGTGAATACTGCTTTTCATAACTGTAGTATTCTAGCAAAAAACTGTATAGTTGTCAAAGATGCAGTTTACGATGTCTCTCGTTGCTACGACGTTCCTTTTCGCTGCTGATTTTGTCGTGAAGTTTACGTAGCGCGCGCTGCGAAGCTGGCAGTTGGGTAATAGCGCGAATTTCTTCCTCGATGTCCGCTAAATCTTCGTCGCTGAAGTCTTCTAATCCAACATAGCGCATGCGGGCGCCCTTGGTGGAGCGGATCAGTTCATCAAGCTTAAGTTGAATAGCACGACTATCACGGTTCTGAGTATTTTGGATCAAGAAAACCATCAAAAAAGTAACAATTGTCGTACCAGTGTTAATGACTAGCTGCCAGGTGTCAGAGAAGTTGAAAATCGGCCCAGTGATAAACCAAACAGCTATTGAAGCGGCTGCTAGGATAAACACGCCAGCCGACCCAGCCAGTGTTGAGGCGCGCGACGAAATCTTGCGAAAACGTTCTTTCATGATGTTAAGCATACAAAAAAGGTGAATATTAGCAAAAATGTTACAAGATTATTCAAGATATGACGAGTGATGATAATAAAGTTTGACTAAAGTGATGTTATTTACTATAATTGCCATACTAAAGTAAATACGAAAAAACAAAAAAGGTGTATTCATATATTATGAAGGAACTGTATAGCAAAGGTAAAATACCAGGTCATGAAGATACTGGCGAAATAGCGTCGTCATATAGTCAACCTAGTGAAGCTTCGGAATATGATAGCACAGATACTTCAGGCAATATAAATAATATAGATGAAAACAGGTTCGTACAGAATATAGAGCGAAGATATTTACCTGATAGCTCCCGACCAATCTATACTGTCCTTGGTCAGACAATAGCATTTCGTTCCGCAGGAGAAGTTCCTTGTATTCATAGCGCATGTTTTACTGACGATATATATAATAATCCAAGTGATAGTAGTAGTGTAGCGAATGAGAAACGTGAGCTTATTAATAGTATGCTTAAAAGTCGTGAATCTGAAATTCTCGTTGCAACGAACAATCCAGAAGGCATCTTGACATTGGCGAAAAAACTAACAGGCGGTTCGGTTGAGATTGATACAATTCTTGAAGATATTAAAAATGGCGGTCCGTATGGAGACGAGGTAAAAGAATTCACTGACAAAATTATCGCTTGCACAATGTTCGACGATAGAGGAAATACGTTAACAGATCGGGTTGACGAGAATGGTTACGCAATTGTGCTAGCTGCGATTTGCGGTGATGAGGCCGCGGCGTTATTAGTATCTAGTAGGCTTGATGTAATGCGAGAAACGATAAAGCAGAGACAGGAAATAATTCGATACGAATGCGATACAGAAGCTGCGATACAGGCGCGCAGGATGGAGGAAGCGGGGCTGCCTGAGATAGAGCCAAAAGATGTTACTCTGGTTCACTCTACAAGATATGAAGTTCAGCGCAACAGCGATGGTGATGTGTGCTTGTATCCAGCCTCGCGTCATGAATCTCGTAGTATGCGCTCAAGCATTCATTTTACTCCCAACGGACAAGTGTCTTCGCATGCATACGGATCATGGAGTGATACAAATAGGCTAATTGTTGCTAATATGGAAAGGGTGATTTCTAGTAATGGTATTCCCGCTGCTATGGCTAGTGCCGATACGTATTTTACAAGGAGTCCAGGGGACAGTTTAGTTTTGCCAGGAGCTTTAGTCGTAGAACCGAAAGAAATGTTATCTGATCAAGGACAGGTTATTGAAGAAGATGAAACTGGTGTTAAATATCTTTCAACAGACAGTTATACAAGTGATCAAAAGGAGTTTATTAAGCAAGCTGCTGAAACTTTCGGCATAAAATTTAACAATGAACATCCGTCATCAACCTTGCGAGAAGTTGCACTTCGGACTGTAGAGAAGCAGTTGGGCGCAAAGTCTTTTACGGAAATAGGACAGAACTACGCATCTGATACATCATTCGATCAGCAGATTACGCAATTGTCGCTCAGACTTGGTTGTCCAAGCAGATCGCATATGGCATCACAAGAAATGGCGATGGAAAGCATGAGAGCAGGATTTTGTAGTGAAGATGAATGGAGCGGTCCAATAGCTCCAGCGTCGGGTTTTCTTGGATCTGGAATGGGATGGAGCATTCCAGACAACGTATCGAATATTGATTCGCTCAGGACTATGGTCTTTGCTGGAGCGCTACCAGCGCTAGACTTGACAGCCGTAAAAGAACATAGAAATAAAAAAATAGGATGGAGTGCTATGGAATATTGATGCTCAATAAAACTTATAGATACGGTAGCTTGTGATTTTGGCGTAATAGTGCTATAGTAGTGTGGTAATAATTTTAACGACACAGCCCGTTGCAGCTCCAAAAGCAGCGGGCGAGGAAAAGGAGTAAACTGATGTCTGTAGAAGTAGACATGAAAGCTTTGTTTGAAGCTGGTGTTCATTTTGGACACAAAACTAGCCGCTGGCACCCAAAGATGGCGCCGTATATTCACTCAAAACGCCAGGATAGCCATATTATTGATTTAGCGAAGACAGTTGAGGCGCTAGACAAAGCCTTACCGTTTATTACCAAGACGGTAGCGAGCGGCAAAAAAGTTTTGTTTGTTGGCACCAAAAAGCAGGCCAAAGATATCGTCAAAGCGGCTGCCGAGTCGGCTGGCCAGCCATTTGTGGTGAATCGTTGGATCGGCGGCATGCTAACTAATGTCACCACTACTAACGCGCAAATCAAAAAGCTGCGCGACCTCGAGCGCCGCATGGACAACGGCGATCTCGAGAAGCGCTACAATAAGCTAGAAGTTCAGCGCTACCAAGAAGAAATCGATAGTTTGAACTTCAAATACGGCGGTATCAAGGAATTGAATGGTAAGCCTGGCGCTTTAATCGTGCTCGATATGCTGGTTGATAAAAATGCTATTGCTGAAGCAGAAAATCTCGGAATCCCAGTGGTGGCAATCGCTGATACTAATGCCGACCCGAGCAAAGTTGAATATCCAATCCCAGGCAACGACGACGCGATTAAAGGGTTGCAGTTGTTGCTAGACTACTTTGTAGCAGCGGTGAACGAAGGCAAGACTAAAAAAGAGGAGAAATAGGATGGGCGTATCAATTGAAGACATTAAAAAGCTGAAAGAATTAAGCGGTATTGGCCTGACCGATGCCAAAAAAGCGCTAGTTGAAGCCGAGGGCGATTTCGATAAAGCTCTCGAGGCACTGCGTAAGAAAGGCTTGACTAAGGCCGAGAAAAAAGGCGACCGCGAGACGCGCGAAGGTCTGATTGAGAGCTACGTGCATTCGGGCCGTATCGGCGTGGTTGTCGAGGTCAACTGTGAAACTGATTTCGTGGCGCGCTTGCCAGAATTTAAGGAGTTTGCGCACCAAATTGCTATGCAGATCGCAGCGATGGCACCAAAATATGCAACGGTCGAGGATATTCCGAGCGACGTTTACGAAGCGAAAAAGCAGGAATTTTTGGCAAGCGACAGTTTGCAAGATAAGCCAGAGAATATGCGTGAGCAAATTGTCGAAGGACAACTCAAAAAATATTTTGCCGAACAAGTCTTGTCTGAACAAGCTTTCGTACTTGACGACAACAAAACCGTCGGCGAGCTGATCAAAGAGCAAGTAGCACTGCGCGGCGAGAATGTGCGCGTTAGCCAATTCAAGCGTATCGAGCTTGGCGGCGAATAAGCCTACGTCTTATACAACCAATATAACCGCTGAAATATGGCGGTTATTTTGGTATGATAAAAGCATGAGCAATCAACGGCGGAGTGTAGATGCGGAATTTTGAATCTGGTAGTTTTGACTTTTATAGCAACCGCGAAAAGCCAAGCGGCGGCGAGCGCGAGCGTGCGAGCGAGCTAGATGATATTGATTTGCGGCCCGAGAGCGAGGTTTTTCAAGACCACGAGCGGATTGATAGCAAGGATCTCGATCAGCTGATTGCTTTGCGAGACCAGCTAAGCGAAGATACAGGCGGAATTATTCATATTGATATTCCAGCTTATAGATATGATTTTGCCGACAATCCTTTCGTTGGCATGGGGCCGAATCGCACCAAGACTTACGAGATTTCGCGCTATGTGGATATAGTGTTTTTGCATCGTTTCATGTACCAAGAGATTATTGTTTGCGGGCTGCAATCGCGCAAATTTACCAACGAGATAGGGCGGGCGGCGTTTATTAAACGTATTCACGAGACTGGCGGCTTGCCGCTAAACCAGGATGGCAGCGAGCCGGAGGTTTTGGGGCGAGCATTCGTGCCATATATGCCATATCACACGACTGATGCGTTTTTCCGCTTGTATCATACAGTGATGCCACGGGTAGCCGAACGGCCGCACTATCCGCTAGACGTGTGGTTGATTTTTGATGAAAATGCCTATCAAGAAGTCGATGGCTCGCCGGATTTTCGCCAAGCGTATCGCTTGCGCCGAGGATTTGACCGGCGGGCTAGTTTGCTAGGAGTGGCGCAGATAAATTAGCGTTTAATGGTACAATAAAGTAAAGGAGAATATATGTTTAGTACAGATGAATATGAAGCAAAAATGACAGGCGCATTTGAGCACTTTGGCGAGGAGCTGCGCAAGATTCGCACTGGCCGGGCGCACCCAGGTATGCTAGCGGGCGTGATGGTTGAAGCTTACGGTGCTAGCATGCCGCTCAATCAAGTGGCTAATGTGACGGCTCCCGAGGCGCAAATGTTGCTGGTGACACCTTTTGATCCGAGTAATTTGCAAAATATCGCGGCGGCGATTCGTAACGATCAGAGCCTTGGTTTTAATCCGAGCGACGACGGCCGGGTGGTGCGCGTACCAGTGCCAGCCTTGACCGAGGAGCGCCGCAAGCAGCTAGTTCGTCAGGCGTCAGAGAAATTAGAAGAAGCGCGAATCGCTTTGCGCAACATTCGCCAAGACGGTATCAAGGATGCCAAAAAAATGAAGGAAGCTAAAGAACTGAGCGAGGACGATCTCAAAATGATCGAAAAAGAATTTGATCGCTTGATGAATGAATTCCAAGACAAGCTAGAGGTCGCTTTCAAGGACAAAGAAAAGGATATTCTAACCATCTAATGAGCGAGAAAATATTGCCAGTACACGTCGGCTTCATTGTCGACGGCAATCGCCGCTGGGCAAAAGCCCAGGGCCTATCGGCGCAAGAAGGGCATAGCGCTGGTTATGAAAAGTTGCGCGAAATTATCATCGACACGATTGATCGCGGCGTGCCGTATGTTAGCGCGTATATTTTTAGTACCGAGAACTGGCATCGTAGCGGCCCTGAGATTAAGCATCTGATGGATTTGGTGGTGCAAATGTTGACGCGCGATTTACACATTTTCGTTGAACACGGTATACGGCTAAGGGTGGCGGGGACGCGTGTGCGTCTCAGCCGCCGAGTCAAAAAAGCGATTGACGAGGCCGAAGCGGCCACCAAAGATTTGACGCACGGCACGGCGATTTTGTCGTTTAACTATGGCGGGCACCAGGAAATTATAGATGCAGTCAACACTTTGCGCAAAACACTTTCAACACACAAAAAAGTAACGGCGCAAATCTTTGAGCAATTTTTGTATACGCCAGATGTGCCGCCATGCGACTTGATAGTGCGCACCAGCGGCGAACAGCGGCTAAGCAATTTTATGCTGTGGCGCAGTGCTTATAGCGAGCTAATTTTTGTTAAAAAATCGTGGCCAGATATGACAAAACGCGACATAACCGCTATACTAAATGAGTACGCGAAACGTTCGCGGCGGTTTGGAGGGTGAAATGAGTTTAGTTTTTGGTATCATTGTCGGTATAATTGTGTTGACTATTTTGGTGGTGACGCACGAGTTAGGCCATGCTTTGGTGGCGCGGCGTTACGGCGTGCGTGTTGAGGAGTTTGGTATTGGCTTCCCGCCGGCAGCTTATAAGAAGAAGGTCAAGAAAAGCTTTTTGGGCAAAAATGTTGATTACAGTATTAACTGGCTGCCGCTAGGCGGTTTCGTTAAGTTACAAGGCGAGCACGACGATGATAAGCAGCCTGGCGACTACGGTGCAGCGACATTTTGGCAAAAAACACAGATCTTGCTGGCTGGCGTAGCAGTGAATTGGCTGAGTGCGGTGTTGATATTTACGATTTTGGCGTGGTGGGGTATGCCGCCGCTTGTCGCTAATCAATTCACCGTGGCTAGCGACACGACAACTTCAGGCAAAGAAGTCAAGATAGCTGGTGTCGAGAACGACTTGCCGGCGCAAAAAAGCGGATTAAAAACTGGCGACGATATTCTATCGATTGATGGCGATAAGATTAAAACTCCAGATGAGCTGACCAAGAGATTAGCTCGCGACAAAGGCAAAACAGTTAAGATTCGCTACTCGCGAAACGGCCGAGAGGCAGTGCTGCCTGTAACATTGCGGTCTAGCAATGATGACAAGCGCGGCTATCTGGGTGCCAGTTTATCTCAAGAGGTCTTGATGCGTTCGACTTGGTCGGCGCCAATTGTCGGCGTAGGGCTAACTACTCAATTGACTGGGATAACTATTCAAGGGCTTGGGCAAGTTGTTTATGACGGCTTGACAGGGCTGGCTATGAAAATCGTGCCGAACGACCAGGCGCAGCAGCAGGCTAATCAAAAATTAGCAACAGTTGGCAATAGTGTCGGCGGTCCGGTAACGATATTTGGCATGTTGTTTCCGGCGGCTGGCGAGGCTGGCGGCCGCTATGTCTTGATGATTGCTGGACTAATCGCTTTGTCACTGGCAGTGATGAATATCTTGCCAATTCCGGCGCTTGATGGCGGGCGGTGGTTTGTGACGGCTTTGTTCCGCTTAATAAAGAAACCGCTCCGCAAAGATACCGAGGAGAAAATTCATGGTACTGGCTTCTTGGTTTTGATAGTATTGATAATATTAGTAACGATTTCTGACGTCGGGAAGCTATTCAAATGAAACGCTGGCGGGTGGGTAATCTAAAAAAGCTTCGTTTTTCCCGGCGGCAGGTACTATCGTGGATCGGCTGGACGCTGCTGGTGGCGATATCGATGGTAGCGGCTGCTTATGCGGTAGCTGGCGTTGGGCGATTGCTATTGCGGACAGGCTGGTTGGCGCAAGTTAATGTATCGGTGGTTAATCTAATTTTGCAATGTTTCGCTCATATCTTGACGATTATTGCTATTGGCGTGGTGGCTTGGCGTGTCAAACAATCAATATCGGTCAAGCAGGCTGGCGCGCAGCGGTTGATTGAGTGGCGCGATATCGGTATGGCAATCGTTGGCGCGGTGGCTTACATTGCTTTGACAGTGAGCTTGTCGTTTGTTGCGCAAGCCATTATACCAGGGTTTAACCCAAACCAAGCTCAGGATGTCGGGGTGTCAGATAGGCTGTTTTCGTTAGATTTAGCGATAGCTTTTGTTGTGCTGGTGATAGTGGTGCCATTATGCGAGGAGTTAATTTTTCGCGGTATACTGTATGGCAAACTGCGTTCGGCGAAGCTGCCAGTAGTAGCTAACGTATTTTTTGTTAGTTTGCTTTTTGGGGTAGCGCATGGGCAGTGGAATGTTGGTATTGATACGTTTGCGCTGAGTTTGGTGCTTTGTACGCTGCGCGAATATACTGGATCGATTTGGTCTGGCTTTTTGCTGCACGCAATCAAAAATAGCGTGGCTTTTTATGCGGTTTATGTTGCGGCGGCGTTTTGGTAATTTGTTGATATGCGTGATTCACGGTAAAATGAGGATATTATGAGACTAAGTAAGAATTTTACTCGAACTATCAAGCAGGCGCCAGCTGACGAAGTGGCGCGTAACGCCCAGTTACTGATTCGTGCTGGTTACGTGCATAAAACGATGGCAGGTGTTTATTCATACTTGCCACTGGGACTAAAGGTGGTTGAGAATATCAAGCAAATTGTCCGCGAAGAAATGAATAAAATTGATAGCCAAGAGCTAGTCATGAGCACACTGCAGCGTAAAGAAACATGGCAGGAGACTGGGCGCTGGAGCGACGAGTTGGTCGATGTTTGGTTTAAGTCTCATCTGCAGGATGGTACCGAGGTCGGTTTCGGCTGGACGCACGAAGAGCCGATTGTTGATTTATTGCGTAATTATTTGAAGAGCTATAAGGATTTGCCGATTAGCGTTTACCAGTTCCAGAACAAGCTGCGCAACGAGCTGCGCGCCAAAAGCGGTATTATGCGCGGCCGCGAGTTCGTTATGAAAGATATGTACTCGGTGCATGCTAGCAAAGAGGACCTGGATAGCTATTATAACGCTGCGATCGAGGCGTACAAGCGCTGCTACGACCGCTTTGGTATCGGCGATGAGACATATGTGACGTTTGCTTCAGGTGGCGCTTTCACTAAATTTAGCCACGAATTCCAGACGATTTGTGATGCTGGCGAGGATTATATTTATCTGCATCGCGGCAAAAATATTGCCGTGAACGAGGAAGTTTTGGATGACGCTGTCAAGGAGCTGGGCATTGACCGCAGCGAACTAGAACGGGTTAAAACTGCTGAGGTTGGCAATATCTTTAACTTCGGTACGCAAAAGTCCGAGGAAATGCGCCTGGTCTTTACTTATGCTGACGGGGTGGAGCAGTACGCTTACATGGGTAGCTACGGTATCGGCATTACCCGGGTGATGGGCGTGATTGTTGAAAAATTTGCTGATGACAAGGGGCTGGTTTGGCCGGAGAATATTGCGCCCGCCAAAGTATATCTGGTGCAAATTGGCAGCCAGTCGCGCGCTACAGCTGACGAACTCTACCAGAAGTTGCAATCTGCCGGAATCGAAACTATCTATGACGATCGCGACGAGCGTCCAGGGGTTAAATTTGCTGATGCCGAACTGCTGGGCATTCCGTATCGGGTGACGGTCAGCGATCGCTTGCTTGATGATGGTAAATGGGAGGTGTCAACGCGCCAGACTGGCGAGCAACGGCTCTTGACGGCAGATGAGTTGCTTGCTACACTGAACTAATCTGAGTATTTTGTATTGGAGGGCTGGGGTTTCTCTAAACAGAGAAAAATTCGGGCGGTATAACGAAAGGAGTAAAACTCATGAAAAAAGCATATCAGATCACCGAGGATGGAAGAAAAGAGCTTGAAGAAGAGCTAGCTGCCTTGAAGGGTCGCCGCGGCGAGATTGCCGAGAAAATCGCTGAAGCGCGCGGTTATGGCGATCTGAGCGAGAATGCCGAGTATGATCAGGCGCGCGAAGAGCAAGGCCTAGTCGAGGCGCGTATTGCCGAGATTGAGGATATTTTACAGAACGCCGAGGATATCAAGGGCGGCACCACTCACAAAGTTAGTTTGGGCAGTCGAGTGACGCTTGAATCTGGCGGTAAAATATTTGAATATACGGTTGTTGGCCCGGTTGAAGCCGATCCGCTGAATGGCAAGATTAGCGATGAGTCGCCGCTGGGCGTGGCGCTAATTGATAAGGTAGTGGGCGATACCGCCGCTATTAACACACCCAAAGGCGAGACTATCTACGCAATCAAAGCAATTTCGTAGCTACTAACAGGGGTGTGCTATAATAAATAATTATGGCTACACTGCAAGATTATCGAAACGAACGTTTGCGAAAATTAGAAACCCTGCGAGAACTAGGCGTTGATCCGTATCCAGCGCGGTCGGAGCGGACGCATGGCTGCGGCGAGGTTTTAGCGCATTATGATGAGCTGGCAGGCCGGGAAGTGGTCGTGGCGGGTCGTATCGTTTCGATTCGTAGTTTTGGCAAACTAGCCTTCATTAAGCTGCGCGACCAGTCTGGTGAAGTGCAACTATATTTGCAGCGCGATGATGTATCGGAGTTGGATGCTAGCCGCGGCATGCTGGGCATGAAACAGCTGAAGCTTTTAGATACGGGTGATTTTGTCGAGGCGCGCGGAGTGATGACGACAACGCA
>JABCNZ020000050.1 GCA_013333845.2 Candidatus Saccharimonadota bacterium | reverse complement strand
CGGGTTTAATTTAGAAGTGATACCGCCGGAAATATTTCGGGCTAGTTTGGATTTCTTGCGTAATAATCATAGCTTGTGCGAAGCTCGACCAATGCATGCAGATTTTACCGAAAATAATCTGTTGTATGACGGCGATAAATATTGGCTAATTGACTTCGAGAGTTTCCGCGATGATTGGCCGCGCTGGTACGATGTGGTGAATTTTACGTATAACCGCGAAATGGAACGCCCCGAAACCGCCGAGCGTATGCGTAATATTCGGCGCCTGGTTATTGAGCAGTTGGGCGAGGAGCCGACGACTCAGCGAGAAATCGCTTGTATCAAGATCGTACGCGGTTTATCGTTAATTATTGAACACATGACTCTCGGTGGGCGTAATCACGCAGCGATAGTTCCACTCGACAACGCGTTGCGCCAGAGGATTATAACTTCTTTTACGAAGCTTTTGCCAGCTAGATGATAAAATAGGATTATGAAAAAGCATAAAATATTCTGTTCGTATGCTTTTACTGGCGAGGACAAACTGAAAGTTGAAGCGCGTATGCGCCGGGTGGTCGATTTGCTTGAGGGCTGCGGATGTGAGGTCTATTGTAATTTGTTTGATGACGCAACTGACAATTATAATAACCCGCGTCAGTTCTTACGGCGAGCAATTGATCAAATGAATGAGTGCGACAAAATACTAGCGATTCAAACTTCGCCGCGTCGCAGCGAAGGTATGCTGATAGAAATCGGCGTTGCTATTGCTCGCGATAAGTTAATCCTATTGGCACAGCATCAGAGCGCGATAGGCAAATCGTATTTGTCAGATCTCGCTAGGCGGACGCAAACCTGGCATAACGAAAGCGAGCTAGATGCTGCTATTATTACCCTGATAAAATCTGAATGCGATTAATCATGGCAGAACCAAAGAATCTATCTTTCAATGAAACGTTAAAAGCTTTTGGCACGGTGGCGATAACGACTTACAAAGCTTCTCCGCTAGCGGCGATTACCAAAATAATCGGTACGATTATCGGTTCGGCTATTCCGTTAGTTACTGCGTTTGTGGCCGCACAAGCGACAACTTATTTGGCGGCTGGCTTCGCTGGTGACGAGCAAGCAGGTGCAAGGGCAATTTGGTGTGTTGCAGCGACTGTACTGCTGGGAATTCTTATGATGGCGTGGAATAGTTTGCAAAATTATATAGATCAATTCACTTCGTATAAAATCAACTCGGCTATTAGCGACCAGTTGTACGAGCATTTTGTTAGTATTGATTTTTGGCGTTATGACGACAAGGATACTGCCGACATGTTTGATAAGGCGCAAAGTTTTGTTTCGTTTTTCTCGCGCTTCTTCGACGCTATGGCTAGGATAATTGCGTCAATTGTTAGTGTAATAGTAGCCTTAGCCTCGCTATTTTCTGTTAGCTGGTGGATTGGCTTGATATTATTTTTAGCGATTATTCCTAGCGCAATAGTTCAGTTAAAGTTGTCGCATTTGCAGACAGAGCATTGGCGTAAATATACCGAAGCTCGGCGCCGCAGTGATTCAATTTCTTGGAATGTGATGCAGCCGCAAAATTTGGCGGAACTGCGTATTTATAACGCAGCGCGCTATATGTTAGATATGCGAGCGAAGTGGCGCGACAAAGATCAGCTCGAGCGTATTCAATTTGAGCGCGCTTATATTATCAAACGGTTGGCAGCCGACGTTGTCGAAGCAATAGCTCAGCTAGTTGGGCTGTTGTCGATTGTTCTGCAGATTATCCATCGTGTTCAGCCGGTCGGCCAGTTTGTTCTGGTCGAGCAAATGATGTCGAGGGCGCTTGGCGGTATGAGCGGTTTAATTATACAGTTCAATAGCATTGATCAGGATATTGCAGCGATGGTTGATTTCCAAAGGTTTATGCGGTTGCCGAGAAACTTGAATGAAGGTCGAAAATTGCTCGAACCGCCGCAGACGATTGAACTGCAGAATGTTTCGTTTCATTACCTCAAAAACGACAAGCTAGTGCTAAGCGATATTAACATGAAAATTCGCGCTGGCCAACGGATTGCTATTGTCGGTGAAAATGGCGCTGGCAAATCGACGCTTATTAAATTGTTGCTGGGGTTGTATCAGCCAACGCGCGGCCAGGTCTTGCTTGATAACGTGTCGCTAGCGTATATTAATAAGAGTTCGTGGCATAGCTATCTCGGAGTATTGCAACAAGATTTCATAAAATATCGATTTGCAACAGCTTATGAGAACGTTGTGTACGGAGACGTTCAGCGCAGCTATGACGAGCAGCATTATCAAAGATCAATCAAGCAGGCTGAAGCCAGCGCTTTCATTGATAAATTGCCCAAGAAGCGCGATACGATTCTCGGGCAATGGTTTGAGCACGATGATGGTACTAACGGCGTTGATTTGTCGGGCGGGCAATGGCAGCGGTTAGCGTTGGCGCGTAATTTTTATCGCCAGGCGCCAATTGTTATTCTAGACGAACCAACTAGCGCTATCGATGCCTTGGCAGAATCAAGGATTTTTGCTCGGCTATTTGGCAAGCATGGCAATACCATCATCGCTATCAGCCATCGTTATACAACTATCAAAAAAGCCGATGTTGTCTATATGATGCAAAACGGCAAGATTGTCGAGCAGGGCAGTGTTGACGAATTAGTAGCTCGCCGGGGTGAATTTTATAAGATGTTTGCTAGCCAAATTGAATAAGCGCTTGCAATTTACTAAACGTTGCGCGATAATATGCTTATGCTGGTACGCAATGGGGCCGCCCTGTTGCGAAAACAAACATTATACCAACGCCGTGCCCCGGGTGGGCGCGTAGCAGCACAAACCGCTACTAGAAATTGTAGCGGTTTTTTGATATTGTAGATGGGGAGAGAACTTTTGGGGCATTAGCTCATTTGGGGAGCCTTCAGCAGAAATATTGCGCAAGCGCTCTAGCCAAATCAGCGACTGTCCTGTAGTAGTTTGGGGCATTAGCTCATTTGGCTAGAGCGCTTCGCTGGCAGCGAAGAGGTGACCGGTTCGAATCCGGTATGCTCCACCACGGACCTTTAGCTCAGTTGGCTAGAGCGCACGATTCACATTCGTGAGGTCGCAGGTTCAAGCCCTGCAAGGTCCACCAATTTAGGCGTAAACGGTTTTTGGGAATAGTTATCCTTGTAAACAACTTAGCCACAAGCATGGGGATATAGCTCAGCTGATAGAGCGCAGCATTCGCATTGCTGAGGTCGAGGGTTTGAGTCCCTCTATCTCCACCAAAAATAGTATGAAAACGGCAGCGTAATCATGGACGCTGCCGTTATTTTATTTTTCAAGACATTATATCAATTGGACAAGTTTGCATATGTTACCAAAACTGACCGATTATATTGAAGAGGGAAAACTGATTGATGCTGCTATATTCGAGCCAGCAATTAAAGTAGTTGACGAACTGCGCAAATCTTGACACAATTCAGCCCCTCTGCTATACTCTCTAGAGGTCAATACGTTGCTTTT
>JABCNZ020000049.1 GCA_013333845.2 Candidatus Saccharimonadota bacterium | reverse complement strand
TTTCATCGTCAAACTGCAAGACGGTTTTAACACGCTAGTTGGTGAACGCGGCGTCAAACTTTCGGGCGGACAGCGACAGCGCATTGCCATTGCCAGAGCGATTTTGAAAGATGCGCCGATTCTAGTACTTGACGAGGCGACATCAGCATTAGACTCAGAATCAGAAGCGCTAATCCAAAAGTCGCTGGAAACATTGATGAAAAACCGAACGTCAATTGTCATCGCCCACCGTTTATCGACCATCGCTAAGCTTGATCGTATCATTGTTTTGGAGAACGGACGCATCGTCGAAGACGGTTCGCACGATCAATTGCTTGCCAAAAAACGCGGCGTTTACGCTAAGTTGTGGGCGCGGCAATCCGGCGGATTCATCGAGGAGTAATTTCTAGCATTTCCGGCTATAGCAAAAACACCGCCAAATCATGACGGTGTTTTTTGATAACCTAAGACCAGACTATTCCGACGCTTCAGTCTTTTCAGCTTCTCCCGTAACTTCGACTTGTTCGGCGTCAGCGGACTCAGCTTCGCCGGCCGCCGCATCGTTGGCAGCTGCTAGAGCGCTCGGCTCATAGACGTTTGCCACAACCAAATCTTTTACGGTAGTATAGTCGTCAGCCGTGCCTTCGCGGCCGTCGTCGCTATCGACCAGCTCAACACCATCCGGCAAAACAATATCGCCCACGGTCACGTGGTCGCCTTCTTTAACAAGACCGCTCGTCGGCGCTTCCAATACTTCTGGTAGATCCATCGGCAAAGCCTTGACCTTGATCTTCTCAAGCGCTTGCAGCACTACCAAGCCGGCACGCTCCGCCTCAGATTCTCCTGTACCGCTCAAACGAATCGGCACTTCGGCAATTACTGGCTCATCAGCCCGAACTGCATGAAAAGAAATATGACGAAGAGCATTTGACCTAGTCGGATATGATTCAACATCCTTAATCATCGCTATGCGCCGCTCGCTGCCTAGCAACTGGACGGGCGTATGCTTGCCAGCTAACTTATAGACGCGCAGCACTTCGCCAGCTTCAGCCTGAATCGGCACCGCTTCCATACCCGCACCGTAGACCACGCCTGGCGTAATTCCTTGGTGACGTAGCGTCTTAACTTTTTTGCCAAGCACTTCGCGCTTAGTAATCTTCAGAGTAATTTTTTCTCCCATTTCTCTCTTCCTTTCGTTAGATACCTTTCCGGAGGTTTACTATTGCTTCTCTATTATAACATGTTTATGATAATGATTCTAACCAAGCTAGTAATTCACGATATCCCCGATTCGTTTCGACAATAAATTTTTAAACCCAAACCTATTCCATTAGCTGGTGCTAGAAATCTGTGCTATAATCATCTCTAGTATGGAAGCCTTTATTAATTTGATTATTCATCTCGGCGTGCCAATTATCTTATTGGTAGTTTTTGCTGAGTCAGGTTTATTAATCGGCTTCATATTTCCAGGCGACAGCTTGCTATTTACGGCAGCTTACATGGTACAACAGCATATTTTGCCAATTGATATTCATCTATTCGCTATCCTGGTATTTTTGGCAGCCGTGTTAGGCGATAGTGTTGGCTATAGTTTTGGACATAAGGTCGGCCGCAAATTATTTGAAAAAGAGAATTCGCGTCTTTTCAAGAAAAAATATTTAGAGCAAACTGAAAAATTCTACGACAAGCACGGTTCAATTACTATCGTGTTAGCTCGTTTTGCGCCGATTGTCCGAACTTTTGCGCCAATCGTTGCTGGCGCCAGCAAAATGCATTACAGAACATTTTTGGTTTTTAACATTATCGGCGGATTCTTGTGGTCATCACTGTTTGTTTATCTAGGTTATTACGCCGGTGAATTACTTACCAAAGCAGGCGTTAACATCGAGGTTGCTGCTCTTATAATCGTATTCCTCTCTGTCTCGCCGATGATTATTCACGCGCTCAAGAAACCATCAAACCGCGCGGCTCTCAAAAAACAGCTCCAAGTTTTATTCTCAAAAACCAAGACGTCCAAACGGAAAAAATAACGCAAATCCGTACCAAATCTTTCGTCTGAGATTAGGTTTTTAGTCTTTGCAAAGATTATCGTTTATAACAGCTTCTGTAAGTATTTCCCAGTTTGACTTTCTGGATTGTTTGCGACGTCTTCTGGTGTGCCAGCAGCAACCACTCTGCCGCCGCCTTGTCCACCCTCTGGACCCATATCAATAATCCAATCAGCGCATTTAATGACTTCCAGATTATGCTCAATGATTATCATACTGTTGCCACCATCAACTAATTTTTGTAAAATCTCGAGCAATTTGCGCACATCAGCAGTATGCAAGCCAGTCGTTGGCTCGTCGAGTATATAAAGTGTTTTACCAGTTGAACGACGCGATAGCTCTGCTGCCAATTTAATGCGCTGCGCCTCGCCGCCAGAGAACGTCGTCGCTGGTTGCCCAAGCTTAACATAGCCCAAACCAACTTCGTTAATTGTCTCGAGCTTGCGGGAGATTGCTGGAATATTAGTAAAGAACTCGCAGGCTTGCTCGACCGTCATTTCTAGGATATCGCTAATGGTTTTATCTTTATATTTAATCTCTAGCGCTTCGCGGTTGTAACGCTTTCCGTGGCATTCTGGACATTGTATATATACATCCGGTAAGAAATGCATTTCAATCTTTATCACACCGTCGCCTTGACAATTCTCGCAGCGGCCGCCCTTGACATTGAAACTAAAACGCCCCGCTTTGTAACCGCGAATATTAGCCTCGGGAGTATTGGCAAACAATTCGCGAATCTGCGTAAACACACCCGTATAAGTTGCTGGATTAGAACGCGGCGTGCGGCCTATCGCCGACTGATCAATGACGATAGCTTTATCTAATTGCTTGACGCCGTCAATCCTATCATGATCGCCAGGCACAGTCTGCGCTCGATGCAGACGCGCCGTCAATTCATTGGCTACAATGTCATTAACTAGTGTCGATTTGCCGCTACCGCTAACGCCAGTCACTAGTGTCATTACACCCAACGGAAACTCGACATCAATATTTTTGAGGTTATTCTCCTTAGCACCGCGAACGACAAGTTTGCGATCTTTCTCGACCGCACGACGTTTCTTAGGCACCGATATTTTCTCTGCTCCAGATAAATATCGTCCGGTAATACTGGCCGGATTCTGTGCCACCTCGGCTGGCGTGCCAGCGGCTACAATCTCGCCGCCATGTACGCCAGCACCTGGGCCCACATCCACCAAAAAATCAGCTGCAGCGATCGTCTCTTCGTCGTGTTCGACCACCAATACAGTATTACCGAGGTCGCGCAAATGCTTGAGCGTTTTGATCAATCGATCATTGTCGCGCTGATGCAAGCCGATTGACGGTTCGTCTAACACATATAGCACCCCTTGCAGCCCAGAGCCAATCTGTGTCGCTAGACGAATCCGTTGCGCCTCGCCGCCGCTCAGAGTATTAGCAGCTCGCCCCAGTTCTAGATAATTCAACCCTACGTTATTCATAAATCCCAGACGAGCGTTAATCTCTTTAATCACTAGTTTGACGATCTTCATTTCGTTGTCGTCAAATTTCAGCTGGCTAAAGACGTCTAAGGCGTTCTCGACATCTAAATTACAAATATCCATAATCGACAAGCCGCTGACTGTCACCGCTAAGACTACTGGTTTAAGGCGAGCGCCTTTGCAGGCTGTGCATTTGCGTTCACGCATAAATCGCTCAATATCTTTGCGCATGAAGTCGCTATCAGTTTCGCGGTGACGACGCTCGAGATTTGGAATAATCCCTTCAAAGATTGAATCATAGTGCCGGCCATTACCTAGCTCAACACGATATTTTTGCTCGCCTGTGCCATACATCAATAATTTCCGCACATCGTCGCTTAGTTCGCGCACTGGTACGTGTAGACTAAAACCATGTTCAGCCGCTACCGCTTCAAGCCGTTTCATATACCAAGCATCAACACTAAAACGATTAAACGGACGAATTGCACCTTCGGCAATCGTCAAATTTTTGTTAAAAACCAAGCTAGGATCAATCTCCATTCGTGTGCCCAGCCCCGTACATACCGGACAAGCACCTTGCGGCGCGTTAAAACTGAATAACCGCGGCTCCAATTCAGGAATCTCCTCGCCCGGGTGATCTACACAGGCATAGCGCTGGCTATAAGTCAAAATCTTGCCGCTATCCGCATCCAACACTTGGACTATGCCGCCAGCCAATTCTAACGATTGTTCGACTGATTGCGATACACGCGAAATCATGTCTGGACGCATCACCAAGCGATCAACGACCAGTTCAATGTCGTGCTTATAGTTTTTTTGTAATTCTGGAAACTCATCTAGTGCATAAATTACGCCGTCCACTCGCGCTCGAGCAAAGCCGCTGCGCATATACTGTTCAGGAATATGCTGAAACTCGCCTTTTTTCTGGTTAACAATCGGCGCCAGGATCATTAATTTTGCGCCTTCAGGCAATTTCATGATTTCATCAATAATTGATTGTGCTGTTCGTCGTTGCACTGGCTTGCCGCAGCGCTTACCATCTGGCAAAAGCGCTGGACAATGAGGTACGCCAACACGCGCGAACAACAAGCGTAAATAGTCGTAGATTTCTGTTACCGTAGCAACTGTTGAGCGCGGATTGCGGCTGGTTGATTTTTGATCTATTGAAATTGCCGGGCTCAATCCATCAATTGAGTCAACATCTGGCTTGTCCATGATACCCAAGAATTGCCGCGCATAACTGCTCAAGCTTTCAACATAGCGCCGTTGCCCTTCGGCATAGATAGTATCGAAAACCAGGCTTGATTTACCGCTGCCGCTAAGTCCTGTTACCACCACAAACCTATCGCGTGGAATTTCCAAACTCACGTTTTTTAAGTTATTCTGGCGTGCACCGGTGATCTTGATACTATCTGACATGACTACTTATTTTAGCATTTTTCGGTAAAAAAATCCATTACCGCAAAACATCTGTGCACGTATTACACTTAAAATACCATCCAAATAAACTAAAACTGTATCGCGCTTATCGTTGCACATACTATAGTATATTTGCTATAGTATAGTCAAATGAGAGCATTAATTGAACTATTCGCTGTCCTCAGCATCAAGATTCGTGTTGTATTGGCGTGTCTTATCGGTGTACCTCTATTTTTGCTGCGCCACGACATTTACGATTCGCTAATGAATTTCGTACTAGTCGGCGCCATACCTGGCACGCACATATCAGTACCATACTGGGTTATGTTATTGCTATACGCAATGATAGTCATAAACATATTCACTTACATAGAAAATACCATCCAACGTCCATTACCTCCAAAAGAATAGCAGCTAGCACGCGAAAAATCTAATCGCTAACTGGTAATGTAGACTCAGCCCACAATTGCAATTCTTGCAAAATAAACTGCTGTTCGTCAGTTGCTGTCGGCGCTAACCGCTGCAGAGATGCCATAAATTGCGGCAATTGTGCCTGCAAGTGCTGAGCTCGCCAGGCTTCCCATTGCGCCAAATCATCTTCGCTGAGTGAGCGCGGAAAATTACGTGCCTTGTAGTGTAGCAACAGCGGCGTTAACCGTTCGTCCTGAAACTCTGGATGAAAATCAGCCAGCTCGCGCTCATCGGCATTGCGCACCGCTTCGACACGGATACGATCACGGTCGTTCAAAAAGCCATCATACAATTGCGCTTCTGGATCGGGCAGTTTTTTGAAGGCTGGCTTGTTTTCAAAAATAGTCCGTAATTTTTCGGCAAAATCTGGGTTGTCCAGTAATATATTTTGGTGCTTTTGGACAGTTGCTAGATCAAGCGAAATCTTCTGCCAGCCATCGCCTTGTTCCAGCACACCCAGCGGCGCTACCGCCGGACAGCGATTGTACTGCAACTCTTTGACTGGCAATTTAACGAAATCTTCGGCCTGGCGCTCTTCCCACGAAGCAAAGATTTTCTTCGATAATTCTTCAGTACTCAGCTCAACAAACGGCGTCGGATCATAGCGCAGATCATAGACAACCACACCGCCGTTTCGACTGGTAGTCAGTGGAAAGGCCACCGTAGTTTTGGCAAATTCTTTATCGTAGCGCCCACTGGCATAGACAAACGGTTTCTTGTCATCTACATTAACCAGTTGCTGGACTACTTTTTTGTCACGCATTTTTAGTAAATAGTCATACAGCTGCGGCTGCTTTTGCTTAATCAATTTCGTCACGGCAATCAGCGCCGTCACGTCCGCCAAAGCATCGTGAGCGTTTTCATGTGCTATACCGTTGGCGCTGGTGATTAGCTCCAGACGGTTACTTGGCTCACCTTTGTCATCAAGCGGCCACTTGATCCCCTCCGGCCTAAGCGCCCGCGTCAACCGCACCACATCCAGCAAATCCCAACGCGAGCGGCCTTCCTTCCAGCTCCACTCGTACGGATCATGAAAATTACGCCACAACAAATGGCGAATAAACTCGTCATCAAACCGAATATTATTAAATCCAACCGCGATGGTATCCGGCGTAAAAATCTCCTCACTCAGCATCCGTGCAAACTGTGCCTCGCTGTAACCTTCCTCGACCGTTTTTTGCGGCGTGATGCCAGTCACCATCAGCGCATCGGGACTCGGCAAAGTATCATCATTCAGCGCCACCAGCAGATTATACGGCTCGCCAATCGGTTCGAGATTCATGTCCGTCCGCTGCCCCGCGAACTGCATGATTCGATCTTGCCGTGGGTTTAATCCGCTGGTTTCCAGGTCGTAGAAGAAAAATGTTTGTGCCATACCTATAGTATAGCAAAGCTACGAGATGACATCCAAACCTACTGCTCAACCAGCGTAAACGGCGTCGATTCGCCAATCTGCACCAAGCTATCACCAGTAGCGCCTTGGCGCATTAGCTCGTGCGCGATACCATAACGGCGCATGATATCGCGTAAACGATTGACGCTTTCAAACTGATCAAAATTGGTGCGGCGAGCGAATTTTTCTATCTTGCCGCCAAACACGCGGTAGATTTGCTTATCAGCATCGTATGAAACTTCCCAACTGCTCGAGATCGTCTCGTTGCCACTGAGAGTGATTGTCTCAAGTTTATCG
>JABCNZ020000048.1 GCA_013333845.2 Candidatus Saccharimonadota bacterium | reverse complement strand
CATCGCGCATATACTTGGCATAACCATACACCAGCTGAGCATCACTGGCTCGAACATGCGCCTTCAAGCCATATTGACTGCGGTGCGCCTCGTCCGCCATCACGATGACATTGCGCCGATCAGTCAAAACCGGTAACTTATCCTCGTCATCCTCAGGCGAGAACTTCTGAATTGTCGTGAAGACAATTCCGCCCGCTTGGCGCTGCAGTAGCTTCCTGAGTTCACTCCGTGAATTAGCTTGCTTCGGATCTTCCCCCAGGAGCTCGCGACAGGCGCTAAACGTACCGAATAATTGACCATCAAGATCATTACGATCCGTCACCACAACGACGGTCGGGTTATGCAAATCGCACGATTTCATCAGCTTACCAGTATAAAACACCATGCTCAAGCTCTTGCCCGACCCTTGCGTATGCCAAACCACGCCAGCCCGCTGGTCACCGCGTTCACTACTGGCCGCCAGCGTTCGATCAAGTGCCTTATTCACCACCCAGTATTGATGATAAGCAGCCACTTTCTTGATCAATTTGTCACCATCACTACGCTCAAATACGATAAAATTATGCACCATATCCAGCAAGCGCTCAGGCGTGCACGCACCACGCAGCAGCACTTCCAGCATTGGCACATTGCCAACCTCCTTCTCGCCATCAATCGTCTTCCATGGCATCATTCGCTCCAGCGGACTAGTGATCGTACCCATCTCCGCCTCTAGTCCATCGCTCGTTACGCATAATTCATTAAAGCGGAACAGATCACTAACCTCTCGCTTGTACGTCTGGATTTGCTGATACGCTGCCGCCAAATCCGCCTTCGTGTCGGCCGCATTTTTTAGTTCAATCACCACCAGCGGCAAGCCATTCACAAATAGTACAATGTCCGGCCGACGATTATAGTCACCCTGCAGAACCGTCAGCTGATTCACCGCCGCAAAATCATTGTTTTTTGGCGAGGTAAAATCAACCACCCGCACAATATCGTGTTTTACTTCGCCACTCGACGTACGATACTGCACCGGCACACCAGTCACCAGCAGTTGATGAAACTCGTGATTATTCTCAATCAAGCTTGGTTTACTAATCTGCGCCAAACGCCGCATCGCTTCATTCAAGGCTAGTTCTGGAATGTGCGGATTGAGCCGCACCAAAGCATTATGTAGCCGCTCCGGCAACACCACCTGCCTGAGCTCACGCTCAGCCATAGCACCATCCGGACCAATATCTGGTCCATGAAGAATTTGCCAGCCGAGATTAGACAGGGTATCAAGTGCGTATTGTTCAATTTGGGATTCGGTCATAAGTATTGTCTACTATAAAGTATAATTTCCAAACTTTGGGACTATTGTAGCACAAATCAACCTCGACCCCTACGTCATCTTCACTACAGCAACCGCCTTAGCGGCTATGCTGTACGCGCTCAAATTGTTTATATCTTGCTCGCTAATAACTATGGGCGGCAGATCCTCTGTAGATTCTGATTCTAAAATAATTTGCCGGTTTTTAGTATCTTTGCGGAATTTCTTAAGATTTGCCGCTCCGCCAATAATCGAAATGACATGATCACCATCCTTTGGACAGTAATTATCTTCCTTCCGAGCAATGACATAATCACCATCATCGACCGATCTACCTCCAATGTCGGCCTTATTCATAGAATTACCAGAGGCCTTCAAGGCAAAGAGATTGTGAAAATCAGATATAGAAACAGTGCTAGGAGTTATTTTTAGATACCCTTCTATCCTATCTTGAGCAAATGTCAAAGCCTCACCGCAATTAACATATCCATAATAGGGTATACTAATTATCCCATCTGCCACACGGTTGTCTTTTGGTCTAGATATCGCACCCGTTTTATAGTTCTTAACCAATTTTCCTTTTTTGACAAGTTGGTCTATAGCAAATTGAACCTTGTAGGGATGGTCAACGTCAAGTATCTTAGCTAACCTGTAATATGTATGCGCGCTTAGGCTAACTGTTTCGGCTAGATCAAGAAGCTTTTTTTGTACCTCATTCACATTAACACTATAGCAAACATTGCTTAATCTATCAAGTGAGTTGCTTATTTTGCTTGCTCCGCTATATATAGCGTCTTTATGCTTGGCAAACAAATCGCGATGTGCTACCATAGAACCAGTTATATACCTAACATAAAAAAAGGGGTATATAAAAACACCAGCTGGTAACTGGTGTTTGAGTACATATACGACTGCCCGTCTACATATGTACTTCTTATCCTACCATAAAGAAAAAACATAATCTAGGCTTTACCTAGAGAAAGGATAAGGAGTTTTGTATGAGCAAAACGACCTTGGGCGACTCAGCCCTCAACCTACAAATATTAAAGCAGCACACGACTGTCGTCGTCGAGCCAACGTCGCAAATGGGCGGAACATATGACTCGGCTGAGATAACGACTGTCTTCACAGTCAACAACGACCAAGAGTGTGAGGTAGAATTCATCCTACCCTACTCAACAGTCAAGTTCAGCGCATCAATTGCTGTTATCTCAGCCGGAGAGCAAGCTTATAGTGAGCGGATAGCACAAGTGGGTCGTATAAAAGGTGATCTATCCAGAATCAAGCCATACTTACAAAAGATTGGCCTATCCGAGGACCAATACGACACTGACAAAGAGCTAAAGTCTATAGCCAAACAGTTTAGGGCCGGAAAGCTGAAGTTGCCGCAAGGACAGGTAACTATCAAAATTCAACTGTCAGCCGTCATTGATGAAATCACCGGCGAAGATGGAGTGAAGCGCTATTCATTCAAGGCATACTCTCCACTACCAGCGTTTGACATGTCTGGCGGTAGAGTACCACTAACTCTTACAGCCTTGTTTAAGGGAGACGAAAATATTAAAGCTCAAAACATCGTCTACAATGTCACTAATCCATTTGGAGATGGTACAAATCCTATGACAGAGCTAGTCAATCAACCGATCGGGGAAGATATTACTTTCTTCTGGAAGTGGCAAACTGATCCAGTAGTTGAATTTACATATAACTACTAACAGGTCAAAGGCGCTAAGAAAGAGTCGAGATTAGCTCGACTCTTTTCAAATTAATTCGTTGGGTTTAGTTGATACGTCTTTGCCAGATCTCCCGCCAATTCCAATTCTCCGTTTTCCCTCAATGCTTCAAGTACTTTTGCAGCAAATTGAGCAATATCATCATCTTTTCCGATATTATAAATTTGATTATTTGAAGTTAGTGTGCGTGCTATTTGTTTAATACTTTCTAGATTATAGTAATCAAATACACCGTCAATCTCGGCGACCGCAATATGTGCATTAGCAAACGAGTTAACCTCTTCTAAACTTATTAATGCCTCATTGATATCTTCACCAACAGATGATATTGGTTCGCGCGCAGTTGAGTCAATTAGTAAATACAAATCCTCATCATTAAAATATGCAACAATATTCCCTTCATGGTTTAACCATATATCGTCAGGCTGCTTATTCAGCAAAACGGTCAGACCAGTCTCCGCAAGATAATCCCATACTCTTTCCATCACTCCCTCTTCTGTCAACTTATCGTCACTATATTCCCTATCGAAATCATCATAATTATCAATGATTAACACTCTATCATTTTCTTCGAAATACTCTTTTAGCCTATCATCCCGAGTCATTAAAAATATTTTACGCTCAGGATTTGCTAGTACGTATTGATCAATTGTTTTTGCGATAAGCGTGTCTTTAAACCCCTTATCCCCGCTCTTTTCAAACGGCGGAGTACCCATAATTGAATGGTTGTATATTTCTTTGTAAGCCTTATTCTCATCAACTAAGTCTATAATATCGTATCCAATTGACTCATCTTTTGCTATATCATCGACCAACTGTTTGGGGTTTATATTGTCAATTACACAATCTTCTATATTTAAAATATGCCGGTGTGGATTTTTTCGGAGACTATCCTTTTGGTTAATTAGGTATTTACAGATGTGTCTGCTAATCTCATCGTAGACCACTCGAGGTAAACCTATGTCTGCTCTTCTGCTTATTTTCTCCAAATCAGAACGACCGCCTAAAAAATACCGAGCGGACCCCTTGTTTTCAACTACATTTGTATCCACAAACACTATCGGCCTTATCATACTATTTGACCAACTTTTCCTGACATCAACTGAGGCAAAAGCGTATCGCGAAGGGCAATTAAATTATATACCTGCTCATTATTATGCGATATTAAAGCCAGTAGTTCGCTAAATATTGGCGCAAAAGCAGCAAGATCATTATCGTCCGGCAATTCTACCCGATAATTTTCGATCATTCCTTTTGTGATAAACTTTATTACCGAGCCGCGCGAACCGCCCGTGATAAGCGACAAATCTTTCTTCATTAAAAAGTATAAAAATCCTAACAATTCTTCGTTATGGGGTATTAATACATACGTACGCTGGTAAGCTTCAAATTTACCTGTATAGTACTTAATGTTAAAGTCCCCATTTCCGGCAATCAATATAGCCGATCCGTCAAAAGAGTAACTAGGTGCGCGTGAAATTGTTTGCGCACATGTGAAGAATGGAAATTTACCATCCTTGGTACCAAAATTTGCATCCTTTTTACCCGTCTTAACTGGAAAGAATTCCCCCAATGACCTTTTCTTCCAGTTTTTAGCATCAGGATTATCAATAAAATAATGGCGAAAGAGAGCTTGACCGAGCTGCTCGAGGGTTTCGTTCATGCGGCGATTGAGCTCTATTTTTTCATCAAGACTACCGAGGATATTGGCAATCTTCTTTTGTTGGTCGAGTGGCGGCAGATTTACAGGATAATTCATAATCTGAGTTTTGTCGCCACGAGGCATTTTTGACCCACTTGCAGATGCCTTTGAAAAAGCAAAGAATCTGTCATCGGCCAAAATATAGTATAAATACTTTTCATAAACATTATCGTTTAGTTTTCGAAAAACCAGCACATCATTCGAAGCACCGCCAGGCCTATCGGCTAACCAAATCTTTTTGAAATAAGGACGAATGTTTGATACCAGCACATCCCCAGCTTGGAATACAGTTACTTTTCCAGAGGGCAATTTGTTAGCAACTGATAATCCGCCCTTATTTTGTAATAAGTTTTCAGTAGATACATAATCTGTTAACTGTACTTGTTCTACTTGTATTTTACTATTCACATAACTGCAAATATCACTCAGCAAAACTGTCCGCATCATTTTTTATTCACCTTTTCTACGGTAAAAAGCCCCGTCTTTAAACTATAGCCACCAAAAGTTTCGTGCCATTTATCTTTATCATACTGAAAGTACATATATTTCTGAGGGTTACTCAAGCCAACTCCAACAGTTTTTAGAGAAATTAGTCTTAAGTTTTGTAATAACGTTATTATAAATAAAGTTTTTCCCGCAACTCTGTCTTTTTTAAATACTAAGTTACACTCATAGATAGTTTTTTCACCAGTCTTGCTGTCTCTCTCCTTGGAATAGTAGTGTATTGCAGCATCGCCATCGGTCACTTTCATAAACTGACCGTCCGGAAGCTTCATAGACATATATGACGAACCAACTGCAGCGGAAGCGCGAGCACCATGTTTGTACGCATTAAGGAGTTGGTAGTTGTCTATGTAATCTTTTGCGCATTCTTTCAGTAAATTATGATACTGATCTTTTTTTATTTCACTTTTATCTTCATGAATAGATAATATTATGTCATTTATAAAATACCTTGAATATTTTGAGCAATCAACAAACTCTTTTTTAATAAATGATTTGAGCTTTGCGTTTTCGATAAATATCGCAATAGGGAAATCCCGATCTTTTTTACAAAATGTATAAACATTAATAAATAGTGTTTCTATAGTTTGCAAATACAAATAATAAAGATCCAGCAGGTCGCTACTTAGCTTTTTATGATCTTTAAGTCTATCCAGCCTTGATGTAAGACGATCAAGCTTATGGGCTAATCTATCGATATCCATCTGCTCGTAATATTCTTTCTTAAATCTACGGACAACTTGAAGAACCTCAGTATCAACCATTTTTCCTCCTATTCTCCCTAAGCGTGGTACTGAAGGCATGCTCGACAATGAATCGCGGGTCTCTGTCGAATATCGTTGCGTTCGGTTTTATTTCATATACATTCCAATCAGGCAACATCTTGTAGCTGCCAAAATACGATATTAGTGTTTCGGCACTCCAGCAAACCTGAGTAAAGAAGTATTTTGCCTTGTCAGGACTGTCATAATACTCAGTACCATCCCGATAGTCACCTGAGTGCTCCGCTATATTCCTACTTGATGCGAATTTAGTCTGCCAACCATCTCTTTGTTTTTTTGCATAATCTATAATAGGCTCGTGGTCAGGGTTTTTTTGAATAAACTTGCTAGATTGCTTTTCAAAATTCTCTTCTATGCAAAAAAGAAACCCCACATCCCAGCCCATTTTATTTAGATAGTTCTGCACCCTACCCTTATAAAAACTCCATAGGTTAGCATAAAGACCCTCGTATATAGTTCTTTTTTGACTAATATTGCGGTCCTCAAAATCATCTGCCATTATTAGCTGATAGTACATAAGAGCTGACTCAATTTTATCCATTAGTCTATCGGCAAAAAAATCTACTTCATCTTTTGTAATGTCATCAACGTCTAAATGTTCTGCTATTGCTTTTGCAAGCTGATGTGGTTTAGGTATATATGGATCACCTAGACCCCACCGCGATGCCTCCTTTAATACAGGTACAATTATCTGGGTCATTTCTTCCCCTCAACCCTCTTCTGTACAGCCTTCAACTCCTCAAGATATTGCTGCTCTATACTACTCAGCTCTTGATTATGCATACGTTCTTTGTATGATTCATATTCTTTGGCGACTTTGGTGAGCATGGCTTTGTGCGATATTTTACCTGGGTTATCAAGGACACCCTTACCGTAGGTGGCCGCAAATTTGTCAACTTCACGCACCCAGTCAGCCATACGCATTGGTTCGTGATTGATAGCCTTGAGCTCAGCGAGATCAAAAAAGGCGCTCACGAGGCGGTTGAGTATGCCAAGTTCATCGGCCGTCAAATAGTTTTTAGCAATTTGCGCTTCACTTTTGGTAGGTTGCTGACCACGGAACGTCGTGAGTCCTAAGAATGGCTTGTCAGAATCAGCCCTGGAATAAATAACCTCGGCGGCAGTCAACATATTAACAGCGTAGTGTAATTTATTCTGAACTATCTGGAAAAACTCTATTTGCTCTTTGGAGCTTGGATTGTAATCTTGGCTAGTGGCGAATAAATCTAGCACCTGCCGATATAATATTTTTTCACTACTGCGAATATCTCGAATCCGCTCAAGTAGTTCTTTCCAGTAGTTTCCACTGCTATTTTCTTTAAGGCGCTCATCATCCATGACAAAGCCCTTAGTGATATATTCACGCAGTCTTTCGGTGGCCCAGATACGAAAATTAGTCGCTATATTTGACTTCACACGGTAACCAAGCGCAAGTACCATGTCTAGGCTATAATGCTCTATAGTTCTCGAGACCTCACGATCACCTTCAGTTTGAACTATAAAGAATTTCTTTATAGTTGCCGAAGGGTCAAGTTCTTTCTCTTCGTAGATATTCTTAATATGTTGACCTATATTTTGCCTTGTAGTCTGAAATACCTGGGCCAACTGCACTTGAGTGAGCCACATATTTTCATCTTGTAGTCTGGCTTGAATCTGTGGCTTGCCATCATCGCCAACATACACCACCATCTCGCTGTTCGGGTTGTCGCCACTCATTATTTGATTTCTTTCTCTATTTTGGCAAGGTTCTCTTTTATCTTTGCCTCCAGCTCGCGGGTTTTCACAAACTGCCCCTCCAACTCAGCCGTCAACCGGGCAAATTTCTCGGCGAACGGTTCATCGTCCTCTTCTGTTTCTTCAACACCCACGTAGCGACCAGGTGTCAGTACATAATCGTGCTGCTTGATTTCTTCTAGATCAGCGACTTTACAAAAGCCCGGCTGGTCAGCGTAATTCGCACTGACGGTTTTGTAATCATGATAAGTCTTCGCTACCCTGGCAATGTCTTCTTCGGTCAGCTCACGGTTGCGACGAGTTACCATTTTCCCCAAATTACGCCCATCGATGAACAGCACTTTGCCGTGACGATTAGCGCGATCGCGCGACACAAACCACAGACAGCACGGTATGGCTACGTTGAAAAACAGTTGGCTCGGCAGTGTGACGATGGCGTCAACCATATCATTGAGCACCAACTTCTTACGGATGTCACCTTCACCGCCAGTTTGGCTGCTCATGCTCCCGTTTGCCAACACAAAACCTGCCGTACCGCGCGGGCTCAAGTGGTGAATCATATGTTGAATCCAGGCAAAGTTAGCATTACCCTTTGGCGGCAGACCATACTTCCAGCGTGGGTCAGCCTGCAAGTACTCTTGACCCCAGTCGCTAATGTTAAACGGCGGATTGGCCAAGATATAATCAGCTTTCAGGTCGGGAAGCTGGTCATCCATCAAGGTGTCGCCGCGTTTGATATTCGCATCAATTCCCCGAATCGCCATGTTCATTTTAGCGAGTCGCCAAGTGGTTTCGTTGAGTTCCTGACCATACACCGCAATGTCGCTGACACGCCCAGCATGCTCCTCGACAAACTTCTCACTCCAGACGAACATACCGCCGCTACCGCAACACGGGTCATACACGCGCCCACTGTACGGCTCAAGCATTTCTACCAGCAGCTTCACGATGGAGCGCGGCGTGTAGAATTCGCCACCATGCTTACCCTCACTGTCAGCAAACATACCCATAAAATATTCGTAGACTTGACCAAGTAAATCTTTGGAACCGGCAGTATCAAATTTAATATTTGTAAATAAATCAATGAGCTCGCCCAAGCGGCGTTTATCCAGAGCTTCACGGGCATAATTTTTCGGTAAGACACCCTTCAAACTCGGGTTGTCGCGTTCAATTGCCTCCATGGCACTATCAACCAACACGCCAATTTCTGGCTGTTTGGCACTCGCTACGAGATGCTCCCAACGAGCTTCTTTGGGAATCCAAAAAACATTCTCAGCCAGATACCAATCCCGATCTTCGGGATCATAATTGTCATCAACCGCCGCCTGATACCGCGCCGAGAACGCGTCTGAAACATATTTCAGAAAAATCAGCCCCAACACGACATATTTATAATCCGACGAACTGATATTACCCCGTAGTTTATCCGCCGCAGCCCACAACTGCTTTTCAAGTTCCCTCGTATTCATAGATAGATTATATCAGACTTTGAGATTCATTTACTCTACATGCAACAGGCTTTTGTAGTCAGTTTTCGTAACAATAATATGATCATTAAGCGTAATGCCAAGCAGTTTTCCCGCTTCTGCCAGCCTGCTAGTAACATCTTCATCAGCTTGGCTGACCTCCAAGCTCCCGCTCGGATGATTATGCGCCACGATGATCGAGGCCGCACGATCGGCGATGGCGTCGGCGAAGACCTCGCGCGGATGCACTAGGCTGGCGGTCAGCGTGCCGATGGTCCCCCCCCGCATGGCAATCAAACGAT
>JABCNZ020000047.1 GCA_013333845.2 Candidatus Saccharimonadota bacterium | reverse complement strand
TGTACCTTTTCTGCCGCGGTGATGGAATTGGTAGACATGAGAGACTCAAAATCTCTTGAGCATTAGCTCGTGCCGGTTCAAGTCCGGCCCGCGGTACCATAAGATAGACGTATGTGGGCGTCTTTTTTTGATGCGCTTACCCCTGTTATGGTAGCGGCGTAAAGCATAAGTAACAATATTATGCAAAAGTGTTGACATAATTAAAAGTTTATGCTACAATGACATCATAAGCGTGGAATAATGCACGCAGGGAGGAAATCAATGAAACTATCAATTAAGAATCTGGCGATTGTCGGCGCGGTTATAGCTGCTATCGCTGGTGGAATCTGGTTGGCTAAGCCATCAGAAGCATCTGTCTGTGACGGATGGATTAACGTGATTACTTGCGGTACGCCAAGTCATCAAGACCTTAAAAATGTTTACTACGGACGCAACGACATCAAAGCGCTGTATCAGTGGAACAACATAAATGATGCCATGATTGAAGGTAAAGGCATGAAAAACGGTACCGTTTACAAGGATGGCCGGATCGTTGTCGACGGCCAAGTTGTGGCAACTAACGCCAAGACCGTTCAGCGTAATACGCGCTACCCAGGCTCGTCATACGGCCGCGAGACGGTTGGCGGACATTCGTTCTACAAGTTTACGACTCAGAATAGCTTTGTCTACAATCAGTTTGATGCTTTCGTCTGGTTCGATGAAAACGGCAAGTTTATCGCAGCCATTATCAAGGATTGCGGTAACCCAGTCTGGGGTGATGCAACCTGGAAACCGAAAGATATCCAAGTCTGTGATCTTACCAGCAAGAAAATCATCACCATCAAAGAGACCGAGTTCAACAGCAGCAAACATTCCAAAGATATCAACGATTGTAAAGAAATCAAGGTCTGCGACCTGACTAGCAAGCAAATCGTAACTATCAAGGAAAAAGAGTTCAACAGTAAGAAGCACTCGAAAGACATTAACGACTGTAAGGAAATCCAAGTCTGTGACCTTTCAACCGATACCATCATTACTATCAAAGAGAAAGAATTTGACAGCAAGAAGCACTCTAAGAATTTCGCTGACTGTAATAAGGTAAAGGTTTGCGAACTCGAGACTGGTAACATCATCACCATCAAAGAGACCGAGTTTGACAGCAAGAAGCATTCCAAGAATGAAGCAGATTGCGACAAGGTGAAAGTTTGCCGCATCGCTGACAAGAAAATCGTCGAAGTTACCCGTAAAGAGTCAAGCGACAGCCAGTACACCACTGACATGAGCAAGTGCGAGGAAACTCCAGCGACTCCACCGGAAACTCCAAAAACGCCAACCCCATCAAATCCAGTTGAATTGCCAAAGACTGGTACCGGCGAAGTAGTCGCCTCGGTGGTCGGCCTCGGCGGTCTAACCGCAGCAGCCAGCGCTTACATTGCTAGCCGCAAACGCCTCTAGTTAATCCCCCCAGCTAGAAACAATCCGCTCTGAGATATCAGGGCGGATTTGTTTTGTTGGATTATTTAGAAAGAAGACTGGCGGTGATAGCCTCAAGCGGCCGCGACGGATTCCAAATATAATAGACGCTAGCACGCGCTGCTACCGTGCCGCGCCAGATGCGCATCGGATCGTTCCATGGCATGGTGGTGACCTCCCCGCTGTGAGCAGTAACGAGCGTGTCTTGATGCAAGGTGGTAATGGTAATTGGGTATGTCACGGTGAATTTGTGCAAAGCTTCGACTAACTGCAGCAGCTGCATGCTGAAAGTCAAAATTTTGGGATAATAAAGCGTGCGAAAGAGTTTTTGCAGCTGCGCGAAACTCAAAATTAACACGGTGTTTGGGCGTGCTGCTAGTGTAGCGGAGTCGTTGTGTACTAGATCTACGGCGTCGCGGGTGATAACTGCTGGGCCTTGATAGTCGCGCAGCAGCTGGCTGTAGACAATCGCTGTTTGGCTGTTGCGCCCGGCGTCGCCTATTAGCAGCAAGCCGTCGCTCCACGCGCTAAGCGCTCGTAGCTCACTGATAGATTCTTGAGCTAAACCGCCGCTAGGATTGCTAGGCGCGTAAGTGACACCAGCCATGGTGCGCGGCAAGGTGTTTTTGAGGACATCCGGCAGCAAGGCGCGAGCTTCCCCTACTCCGCTAGCCAGCGCTGTCGAGTAGGCCTCGGCGACACCAGCAAAACCTAGCTTGTTGCCGCCAATGATACCGAGTTTTCCTGCGCGCGAGCGCTGTTCGGGCTTATTCCACTCAATATCGGGAAAGAGCGGCTGCTCGGGCGTTTGGCGCTGCCAATATGCTAATTCCATGAATGTATTGTAGCGCGAAAAGTGCAGACGTGCCAACTCAAGCGCTTGCCGCAGCCGTCGGGCTAGCGTACAATTTAGGCTATGGAAAAACACATTGCCGAGCATTATCAAACTATATCTCAGCGCCTAGCGGCAGCCAAGTCGCAAACTGATCTGGAAAAGCTAGCGCGCTATCACCGCACGCGCGTGCAGGAATTTCAGCACGAGCGGCTGATTCACTTGCTGGTGACGTTTTTCTTCGCCGGGCTATTTTTAGCGTCCCTGGCGGCATTTTTGGCAACCGCGGCGATGGGTGTGGCGATGAACTGTTTGCTGGGATTATTGTCGCTAATTTTGTTTGTGCTAGAATTGGCTTACATTCGACATTATTACCAACTAGAGAACGGCGTGCAGCGGCTGTACGAGTTAACGGTAGCGATCGAAGAAAAACGTTTTGCCAAAGACTGGGCTTAATCAAGCTGGCGAGTCAGTTGCATTTGCTTGCCGGACGATTTTTTCGATAATATACCTATCTCTTGGCTCGAAATCGTATTCTTTTACAGTTGCAATGCCGTTTTTGATAGCGATATCTGGCAGCGTAACGCGTCCCTCTGGATAGCCGCGGACTTTGTCTTGATCGATTCTAAATGCACCTTTATTATTCTTTGTAGCCATTAGTTTAACGGCTTGAGTGAAAATATCGATGTGCGACGGCTCGAATCTGCTGAACAAGTTGTTGAATTTAACTTCGCCTAGGATTTCGTCTGATTCTTTATCAATGCCGAACCCTAATTCTCCAATCTCGAATAAGATAGGTTCGAATATGTCGATATTTTCCATCAAGTATCGATTATTGCTGAGTATTCTGCCATCGGCATAGACTTTAGTTGTATCTCCGCCGCTTCTGGTTATATTCCAAGTATAGACAAGTTTGTCGTACGAGCCGATAGACGTGTTGCTTGGCAACGATGATTTGATTTCGTTAAGATTGGCGGCATTCATCTCAACTTTGCAGTCAAGGTAATGATAATATAGAGTACGCTGTCCGTTCGCTGTTTTGTTTTTCTCTGATTTCTCTAGTACTCTAGCTGAAATTTTGGCTTTGAAATTAGACTCTTTAAGCTTATCGAATAGCGCCGGGAGTTTTTCGGGAATTTTGTAAAACACGTTAGCTTCCGAGTCGGTGTTGATTGCGCCGTCGCCCTGCTTCTGAGTTATTGCAATGAAGTTTTGTTGCGGCCATTCTCGGATCGGCGAGATAACGTCGGCGATTTTCTTTACTGCGATGACAGTTTGATCTTTAGGGTAATCCGGCTGAAGCGTTATTTTGTAAGTACCTTTTTTGTTGCCAAAAAAGTCCTCTACGATGTCTGATAGTTTGAGATCGACTTTCTCTACGCCTGGTATTTGGCGTATTTGTTCAGCGCAATCATTCAGCTGTCCGAAAGAGCTTACTGGATTTTGCGAAAATGTTTCGGATAGTCCGTAAATGACGCCTATAGATATTAGTATTACGAAGAGCATTGCGAGTGGCGAAACGATCAAAGCAATCGTTAGGAGTATTTTGTTTGGTTTCTGCGAAGAATAATGCGGATATTGCGGCTGCGGTGAAGCGTATTGAGGTTGGTTTTGCGGCGGATACTGCTGCGGGTATTGTTGATATTGCGGTTGCTGCGGATATTGCGTTTGTTGAAGTGGTTGCTGCGAGTTGTTTTCTGGAGGCATAAGACTACCTTACTATTTATATTATTTCAATGCTCACTGGGCAGTGGTCGCTACCCATTTGTTCGGGGTGGATCTCAGGATTTTTGACACGCCCAGCGATTTCGCGCGATGCCAGCCAATAGTCAATCCGCCAGCCAACATTGCGCGCCCGGGCGTTGGCCCAGTGCGTCCACCAGGTATACGCCCCGGTCTTCTCAGGAAATGCCGCCCGGAAGGTATCGACAAATCCAGCGTCCAGAAAATTCTGAAAGCCTTCCCGCTCCTCGTCGGTAAAACCGTGCTTGCCGACATTAGGCTTAGGATTTGCCAGGTCAATTTCTGCATGCGCCACGTTCATATCGCCGCAGTATAGCACTGGCTTGACTAGCTCCAATTCCTCCAGATAGGCCAGCACTGCCGGATCCCATTGTTCATGACGCAGACTCAGCCGGCTCAAATCCCCTTTCGAATTTGGCGTATAACACGTTACCACCCAGAAATCGTCGAATTCGGCAGTGATGATGCGCCCCTCGTCGGCGGGATCGCCATACTGATCGCCGGTCAGATTGAACCGCTCAATGATATCCGGCGGCAATCCGTCGCGCCAATGCAGCGGCCGGATTTTCGAGAAAATCGCCGTGCCGGAATAGCCCTTTTTGGCCGCTGAATAGAAATGCTCGTGGTACTCTGGCAGATCAATTTCTACCTGGTCGCGGGCAGCCTTGGTTTCTTGCAGGCATAAGATATCCGGATCGTAGGTTTGCAGGAAGCTGGCAAACTCGCCCTTGTTGATGACGGCGCGGATACCATTGACGTTCCAGGAGAATAGCTTCATATAGCTATTATAACGTAAAATTGTCGCTGTGCTAGCGGCGAGATGTCTCGTCTCGCTGCTCTAGCACCGCTCACTCATTTTGTGAAGCGTTAACTCTGGAAAGATGCAGTCAGTCGGCGGATGTGCTAATATTTATAGGTATGAAGGTCCTGATAGTAAGCGAAGTATATCGGCCTGGTGTTGGAGGCGTGCAGACAGCGCTGGATACTCTGATTGCTGGTCTGAAGGAGGCTGGCGACGAGGTGACGGTGTTAACTGGCTCGCCGGACGGTTTATTTAGCTATTTCACAGAGGTAGATGAAATAAACGGTGCGAAAGTATTGCGGTTGCCAGCAGTAAAATGGATTGCTAATCGCGACAACAACCGGGTGGTATTCTTACCAAAAAGATTCGTGCGGCGATACTTTCGACAGAACCAGCCCGACATTATTCATCTGATGACGCCGATTTCGTGGCTGCACCAGGCGGTCATTCGCCAGGCTAGGCGGCGGCAGATTCCGATTGTCACGACTAATCACACCATGGCGCTGAATCTCGTGATGAATGCCAAAAACAAAACTATTGCCCGCTGGTTTGTCCGAGTGGTTGAAGGTAAAATGTGCAAGCTGGTTAATCAAACCGCCTATATGACGGCGCCGACGCGTGCGGCATTAGCGACTACGCCAGCGATTCATATACCAACAAAAGCAGTTTCTAACGGTGTCAATGCGGTATTCTATGCACCAGGTAAGGCTGACGAGAAGCTCTTGCAGCGTTTTGCGATTGATGCGTTGCGGCCGGTGGTGGCCTATGTTGGGCGGCTTGACGGCGAGAAGCGGATTGACTTGCTGATTGCCGCGATGGAGCGCTTGAAAACCGATGCGCAGTTGGTGATTATTGGTAAAGGTTTGATAGAAAAGCAGCTGCGAAGTCAAGCAGCCAGCCTGGGTGATCGCTGTATTTTTACCGGTTTTGTTAGCGACGAGGAAAAGCGCGCTTTATTGCGGCGAGCAGATATACTCGCGATGGCTAGTCCTGCCGAGCTGCAATGTATTGCGGCGCTAGAAGCGCTGGCTTGCGGTACGCCAGTGGTGGTGTCTGATCAAGTTGCTCTGCCCGAGCTATTGGACGGCGGCAAGAATGGAGCCAGCTTTCATTATCCAGACGTCAACGATCTAGTGCATAAAATCGATGAGCTGCTGAATGATGAGTCGCGCCGGCGCCAGATGGGCCGGGCTGCTCGCCAGTGGATTATTGATAACCATACTTATGAGCGTACCGTCGACCAATACCGCGAGTTGTATGCCCGTCTTTTAGCTGGCGGGCATTAATTTGTCGAGTTTTTCAGAATGATAACTCTATAAATAAATGCAAGAGATTATTTACACCGCTAATATTTGGTTATAGCTTGTTGGTAGAGTTTTACGTAAGCAGTAGCGGTAGCTTCGGGCGAAAGCTCTTTGAAGACGCTTTTGGTACCAGCAGACAGTTTCTTGCGGTAAGTGGAACTGGCTAATTTTTTCATACCTTGCGCCAAACTCTCTTCATCTGGTCGTACCAATAAGCTATTTATGCCGTTATGGAGCCCAACGTCCAATCGATCGTCGCAATATAGAACCGGCAATCCCATCACTAACGATTCAGGAATAACGATTGGCTGGCTATCAAAACGGTAAGATGCTAGTACAAAAACATCGGAATCTCGAAGCAATTGAACAATTTGTTTGCGATCGCCAACATGCCCGGCAAAAGTAATATTGGGCGTATCAGCAGCCAGGCGAATGAGATTCTTGCGTTCTGCACCATCGCCAACAACCAGCAGTTCGCTATTCGGTATGGCAGCACGCTGGAAGGCTTTGATGACGCAATCTAGGCGCTTTTCTTTGACTAGGCGGCTAATGCTGATGAATCGCACAGTCTTGTTGCTGCGCTGCCGCTGCGCGGCACGAGCGTACTCCTCAAAGGTACGGTTATAGCCAGTAGGTATAATGGCGCTGAGTGATACTTCTCCGCTAGCGGCCGCGTGAATGTAATTGGTCATATAGTGCGACGGTGTGGTTGACGCATCGACAACATTAGCAATAATAGCTTGAGTACGCCAGTCAAAGCGACCAATACGGCTTTCGGCAGCTAGCAGCGCAGTAGATTTAGGTTTAGCGTGTTTTTGCGGTCGCCGCTTATGGATTGCTGCTACATTTAACGCGTATAACCTAAAGCCAATGCTAGCAAAAAATGTCGGTATCGGTACGGTGTGCGATCCGGCGATATTGGTATGAAAAGTGTGAATGTGCGGTATATGTTGCTGGCGAGCGATTTTGGCGGCTAGCAGCAAGGCTCCAGTGTCTGTTTGGCTATGAATAAGGTCGAAGCGGTGTTGCTGGCTGATAATTTTTGCTGCACGATTGGTTGCACATAATATCCGCGTGTGTATTGGCAGGCCTGGCAGACGGAAAGATTTGATGGGAATGGTTTTTGCTTGCTTTGGCGCCTCTAGGCTGGCGTGCGGCGCGAGAAGCGTGACCTTATGGCCCAGACACGTTAGTTCCTCGATTTGCGTTTGGACAGACCGGCTTACGCCGCTTGACGATGGAAACTTGTCGTCAATAATTAGCGCTACAGAAAGAGATTTCATAAATGTATTATAGCAAGAGACTATAAAGTAGTATAATTGTTATCATGGATGAAATTCCAACATTAAAGCAAATTTACGAAAAACTCGGCTGCCAAGAAAAGACGGCTGGCGGAGTTTGCTGGTTTGAGTGTAATACTAGCGCTGATAAAGCGGTAATACTTTTTCACGGCGTGACTGGCGGCAAGATCGATATGGTGCCGTTAGCCGAGCGGTACGTCAATTTTGGCTATGCGGTGTACGCGATAGATTTACCAGGGCATGGCGGGTCGGTGCAACCGCCGCTGAACACTTACGATGATTTAGCTGATTGGCTTGTGGAAGACTTGGCGCGGCTCGGCCGGACGCCGGATTTGATTGTCAGCAACTCGTATTCTTCATCAATAGTTTATCATGCGCTGCGTACCGAAAAAATCCCGAAAAATACCAAAGTTATTATGGCTTGCCCGACGCCAGATCAATCGCGGTTAGCTGATACCTTGCAGGTGCTTTCTAGCTATTTGCCCGAAAAGATTACCTGGGAAGCCTACAACTGCATGCTTGGACAGAAGATTCGGATGGCATGCGTTCTGAAGACCAAGCGCCAGCATGCCTGGCAATGGCTTGGCGAGTCTGAAAAATACAAAAAGTCCACTACGACGCTTAAAAAATCTAATGCATTGACGACGCTGCTATATCAGAAAAATCCTTATATTGAGGGCGTACCTAGCGATTATGATGTAACTATTATAATTGGCGGCGAAGACAATATTATTACTCCAAAAACGCAGGGTATTATGAAGGATTTGCTGCCGACAGCGAAGTTTATAATTGATCCGGCTGCCGGCCATATCTTGCAGTTTGAAGCGGTAGACTCTTATCCTGACGTTTAGCGTAGTTAGCGCGCCATGGTATAATAGGAATTAGTTATGAGAATCGCTTTTTTTATTGATGATTACCTGCCATCGGTGCATGGCGTGGCAACATCGACTTTGAACTATAAACAGGCCTTGGAGGCGCTTGGGCATGAGGTTTTCGTGGTAGCGCCAAAATGCGAAGGCTATGAAGACCACGATGATCACGTCATCCGCTTGCCATCAGCCAAGAATTATGTTTTTGATAAGCGTGAAATGGCGGTTATTTACCCTGGCCTAGCCAGGAAGCTCGATGAATACCAGTTTGATATCGTGCATAGCCAAATGCAATTTTATATGGGCGTACTGGCGCACAGCGTGGCTAAGCGGCAGAATGTACCGCATGTGACGACTATTCACACACTTTATGTTGAATTAGTTAATGATTATCCGTTTATGGTGACTTCCGGCTTGATTGCGGCGACAGCGGCGTTTCCGGTAGTGCTGCGAACAAGGCCGATTTTGCCGAAAGCCTCGCGCGAGCAGTTGCGCTCAATGAGCAAAAGCACTATCAAAGATATCATGTCGCGCCAGGGCTGGCGGCTGATGGCGGCGTTTGCTAATAAGTGTGATGCTTGCATTGCGCCGTCGAAACACCTCGAGCGGATGCTGATCGAAGATGGCGGCTTGACGGTGCCATGCTACGTTTTCCCGAATGGTATCGACACCAAGCGCTATAAAAAAGCGTCGGCGGCTGATTCGCCAATTGAAAAGCGTCCGGGTGAAAAGTTTATCATTTCGGTGGCGCGGCTAAGCCCAGAGAAGCGTCAGCGGACGTTGATTGAGGCTATGCCGCACATTCGCAGCAAAAAAGTCAAGCTAGTTTTGGTCGGCGGCGGTCCGTACGAGGAGGAATTGCGACAGCGCGTTGAGGAGTTGGGCGTCGGCGATCGAGTAATTTTCGCTGGTATGCGTTCGGGCGACGAGGTAGCGGCGATGCTCAAGCAGGCTGATATATTCTCTTTAGCGTCGTATCATTTTGATAATCAACCGATGACTTTCCTGGAGGCGGCGGCTAGCGGTTTGCCGATTGTTTACTGCGACGAACGGATGACCGAGGCTTTGACTAAGAATAACGCTGTCTTGACTAAAGGTATTGAGGGCGAAGATTTCGCAAAAGTATTTAATGATTTATTCGCGCACCCAGAGAAAATCGAGGAGTTGTCGCGCGGCGCGTTGAGCGTTGCCAAGAAGTTTGATTCGACGGCGATGGCCAAAAAGATGGTTGAATTATACGAAAGTTTAATTTCATCACATCAAGTACTTGAAGAAGAATAGTGACGGTTCAGGGCGCGAGACTCGGTGTATTCGGCGCAGCTAGAATTTGCGCAAAATGCGGCTGTGTTCGCGTTCTAGGTCGCGCTGCTTGATGGTTTGGCGTTTGTCGTAGCGTTTCTTGCCCTTGCCTAGAGCAATGACTAATTTGATATAGCGTCCGCTAGTAAGCAGTTTGGTTGGAACGATAGTGAAGCCTTCTTTTTTGCGAGCAGCTAATTGGTCGATTTGGCGGCGGCTGGCCAGCAGTTTGCGCGAACTAGTATCGACAGTGCGCGCATTTGGTTGGCCGCGCTCGTTTTGCCGCAGCGAAAAACTGGCGTTGTTAAGCCACAGCTCGCCGCCGCGAATAGTGACGTAAGCGCCTTTGAGCTGGACGTGGCCTTCCCTGGCTGCTCGCACTTCGAGTCCGGTTAAACTTAGGCCTGCTACGATTTCATCGCCAAGCTCATAATCAAACCGCGCTCGCCGGTTAACAATCGTTTGAGCAGCTAGCCTTTTTGCCTTAGCGCTAGATTTCTTAGACATATGTTAATTATAACAGGTTTAAGTAATGCTTGGCGGCTCTGGGTCGGCGTTATCGTCGGTGTCCTCTGGTTTGTATGTTAGCTGTTGCCAGGCGATCTCTGCCATACTAGCGGCTTGACGGTCGAGATGGGCTGGGCGTCTAGAGAGGCCGATAATTCTTTCAAGCTCAGCGAGAACATTTGGTGTATTGAGAACTTCGATTGTTTCAGGGTTAAAAACGGCTAGTGTTAGTATACATACTCCCAATTCCTTCGTACTGTTATCCCTAGGTTTATCGTCTGGCCGCTTATACGCCTTGTCTAATAATTCGACGATCTTTTCGGCAATTTCTTTATAATTTTGCGGATCATCGCCTTCCTTACACTTAAATTTTTTCGCAATAGCATCATTGACTAGTTCGCTAACCTCCTGGCGGATTTCAGACGGCATATCGGGAATTTCTATAATTTGCGCGTCTTGATCATCACTTCTACTGCTGCGTATAGATGAGAACTCAACGACTTTTGCACCCATTGCACCCAGCGGCTTCGGGGGTCTTTCACGCTTAGAGAAAAGATCTATGATTTTTGCGCCTTGCTCTGGAGGTTTGTCCATACTTATATTATACAACATTTATGATTAAAATACAATAGTGCCCGGGGTTGCTCTCTGTTACAATAGAATGAATGATAGCTGATGTTCACATTACCGATAAAAGTTTTGGCGATAAGCAGTTGATGAGCGGCGTTAAATTCAGCGTCAACGACGGCGAGAAAGTTGGGCTGATTGGCCGCAACGGCGTCGGCAAATCGACGCTATTTGGCATGTTGGCGGGGACGGATAGCGACTACAGAGGATCGGTTGTTTTTCGGCGTGGCAGCACGATTGTAGCGACGGCGCAAGAACACCATGGTCTGGGTGATATCACGGTATTGGAATATATCCTGCGCGGACTACCTGAATACGCGCGGCTGCGGCACATTTTGACGACTTATCCGGCAACGATGGGCGATGACATGCGCAAGATTGAGGAGTACAGCCAGGCGTTGGAACGCTTTGGGCAGAAGGATTTTTATCGCGTTGAAGAGCTGGTGGCCGAGGAACTGAAAAATTTCCAGATGGAAGGTTTTGGCGAGCGCCAATTGGCGGCTTTGAGCGGCGGGCAGAAACGCTTGGTCGAAGTTGTGAAAATCATGCATGCGCAAGCAGATCTAGCATTGATTGACGAGCCGACTAATCATATGGATTATGTTGCCAAGAAGCAGTTTATTGATTGGATGAAAAGCGCCCGCCAAGCGATGTTGATCATCACTCATGACCGCGATGTGCTGGCAGAGGTTGATCGAATTGTTGAGCTGCGCGATGGCGCATCAGTGAGTTATCGCGGCAATTATGATGATTATTTGCGCCAAAATGCCTCAGCGACAGGCAATGCTATGCAGGATTATGAGCAAACCGAACGGCGGATTGCTAATTTGCGCGACAAAGTTCTGCAATTTCGCCGCCTGAAAGAAAAAGCCCGCGATCCTGGCACGATTGCGCAATTCAAGCGGCGCGAGAACCAAGCGGCGGCCGAGCTAGAGAAACTGGAGAAAATCGACAAGCCGACTTTTTGGATTGACAGAGAGAATGTGGCGCAATTGGATTATAAAGTAGCTGATCGCTATCAAAAATTCAAAGCTCGCAACATTCGTTTGAATATACGAGACGGCGCTATGCGTTCGCAGCGCAAGCTTGTCGAAGCTCGCGATTTGGCGCTAGGTTTCGATGAGCGGATTTTGTTTGAAGGTGTTAATATCGATTTGCGCGAGGGCGAAGCTATTGAACTGCGCGGCCGCAATGGCGCTGGCAAGACGACGTTGATTCGAGCGTTGATGGCAAACGCGCCCTCTAGCGCCGCTTCCTCTGGCCGGCTTTGCAAAACGGCTCAAGTTCCGCCCCAGCTAGCTCAGGCTTTGATTGAGGATACTGCTCAATCTGCCCCAATCGTTTACGCGGGCTCTCTCTATCTCGATCCGCAAATTCGCGTTGGTATTTACGAGCAAGAGATAGCGGCGACTTATCTGAACTTGCCGCTGGCGCGAGCGATTGAGCAGATGTATCTTGATCGCGGGCTGAAAATTAATGATACCAAAATCCGCCAGCTGATGGGCGATTACCTTTTTGTTGAGAGCGACGGCGCGGTGCCCTTGGCTAGCTTGAGCGGCGGGCAAAAAGCTCGGTTTCAGCTCATTAGCATGTTAGCAAATGAGCCGCAATTGCTCATTCTGGACGAGCCGACCAACCACCTGGATTTGCCTTCAATTGAGGAACTGGAAGCGGCGCTCGAGCGCTACGCTGGCGCAATTTTGTATGTTAGCCACGACGATTATTTTCGGCGCAAAATCGGCGGTTCGGTTGTTCAGATTGGCAGTTAGCGGACTGCTTTTTCTGAAAGCGCCTTTGGTTTGGCGCGGCATATATCAGGACTAGAGTGTATCTTGCGTATTTTGTGCGAGACTAATCTGAATAATCGCCGCCCGTAACATTGAAGTACTCTTCGAGAGTTTTAATCTCGCGCTTTTTCATGTCTTGAGCGGTTTCGCGGCCGACGTAACGCCAGTGCCAAGCTTCGACGACATAGCCGGTGATATTTTTGGCGTTGTCAGGATAGCGCTGGATGAAACCGTACTCGGCGGCGTGCTCGGCCAGCCACTTGTAGGTTGGCGTAGTGGCGAAGCATTGCAGGACGCAATTATCCGCCTTGAGGTCGACAGCTAAGCCAGTTTGATGCTCGCTGCAACCTGGCCGAGCGCTAGCGGAGTCGGCTTCTTTCTGGTTGCTGTGTTTGACCCAATAGTCATAAGTTTCGACTTGGTCGTTGTAAGATCGGTAGCCGCTAGTCGAGGCTAACGGCATTTTTGCTTGCGTTGCAGCGGCTTTCATGGCGTTGTATTGGGCAGCGGCTTCTTTGCGCAAGGATATTCCCTTTTCGATAGGCGCCAAATCATTCGGCTGCCAAGTTTTCGGCTCGAAGCAGTGCTTTTTGTTAATAACAATGATCGTGCTGTTGTAGTCTTTTAAGACTTTTTTGCGGAGGGCGGCTTTTTCGGCCCAGGCTTTTTGCTGGGCGGCAGCGAGCTTGTCGGCGGTTTCCTGCTCTTTGGCCCTGATGTCTTTAGCGGTTTTGTAATAATCTAGCCCAGTGAAGGTAGCTAGACCTAATATCGCTGAAAAAGCTAGCGTAATCACAAGCACGCTAAACTTATGCTTATTCAAAAATTCACCCTTCATAATCTATAATTCTATTCTACCACAACTAAGCGTCAGCGGTATAGAAAATCTTTGTGAGTTGATTGGTTAAAGCCGTGATGATGGTCGAGTAGTATCAATGATGCTGCGTCTATGATTTCCTATAGCAACACCGCCGCCGACAAAAGCTAAAGCGACGAGCGTATATACGACTTTGATGATAAACGTGTCGCTATAGTAGTTACCACAGTAGTTGCGTAGCGTAAAATACCATCCTAATCCAGCAAGGATGAGGCAAACAAAAACCCGCGCCACGGGTTCACCATGACGCGGGTTTGAGTACGGGTTCAATGGTCGGGGTGACTGGATTTGAACCAGCGACCTCACCGTCCCGAACGGTGCGCGCTACCAAGCTGCGCCACACCCCGACACTTAGCCTATTATATCCTAGGCGCCGGAGTGTGTAAACTATTTAGTTAGTCAACAACTTCTACGCCCATGCTGCGAGCGGTACCAGCAACTACCTTGACGGCGCCATCTAAGTCAATAGCGTTGAGCTGATCCATCTTGGTTTTGGCGATTTCTTCTAGCTGGGCGCGAGTGATTTTGCCGACTTTATCGACGTGCGGCTTGCCGCTGCCCTTTTGGATGCCGATAGCACTGCGGATCATGTCGTCGACTGGCTGGCCCAAGCAGTTCCAGGTGAAAGTGCGGTCTTCGTAGACTTGAATGTGCACGATGACATCCTTGCCCATCATACCTTTGGTGGCTTCGTTGAATGGATTGATAAAGTCCATCATGTTCAAGCCCCACTGGCCGAGCGTCGAGCCAACTGGAGGTCCGGCAGTCGCGCGGCCGGCCGGAATACGTAACTTCAAGTTACCGATAATTTTCTTTGCCATAATTTTCCTTTACTAAATATATTGAGAAGCTGATATTTAGTGCGTAACTGCTATAGTATAGCGTGTTTTACGAGATTACGCAAGCTAAAGCTCGGCGAGCTGTATGGTTTTGCAGAACGTCAACTCTCTTGCTGTGATAGGATTTTTGCTTGGCGGCCTAGACTTTTTTGACCTGCAAAGCATCGAGCTCAACTGGCGTGTCGCGGCCGAACATGCTGACCATGATTTTGAGAGTGCCTTTGGCTGAGTCGATTTCGCTGACGGTGCCGTCGAAACCTTTGAAAGGCCCGTCGATGATATTAACTACTTCTCCTTCTGTGAAGTCGATTTGGTGTTTTGGATCCTCGATGTTCATACGCTTTTTAATTTTGGTAATTTCTGCTTCGGAAACTGGAGTTGGCGAGGTGCCGCTGCCGACAAAGCCGGTAACGCCTGGCGTGTTGCGGACGATATACCAGGTTTCGTCGGTTAATTTCATCTCAACCAAGACGTAACCCTGAAAGATGATGGCATTGATGATTTTGCGCTTGCCATTTTTGATTTGAACTTGCTTTTCTTTCGGCACAATGGCGTCAAAAATTTTATCAGCCATGTCGATAGTTTGAGCGCGCTGACGGATGCTTTCAGCGACTTTTTCCTCGTAGCCGCTGTAAGTATGGATGGCATACCATTGCCGCGAGCTGTCATAACGATTTGATTTTGCCATAAGATCCTTTCTACTTTGTTCCCATGATTAGTTTGAATAGCCAAGCGAAGCCATAATCCAGCAAGATAATGACCAGAAACAGCGCTGCGGTAAAAACGATCAGCGCGCCGACCATACCCCAGGTCGAACGGCGGTCTGGCCAGCGGACTTGCTTGATTTCCTGCCAGGCGCCGCGGAAATAACCAGTGATGGCGCTGAGCGGATTGCGGCGGCTTTTTGAGTTTTTTGATTTGCTGGCGGTTTTGGTTTTGGCGCCAGACGGCCTAGTGGTCTTGGTGCTAGATTTCTCGGCTTGTGTGCGGCCAGCTAATTCTTTGGCGGTCGCCAGGATACTCGGCTTCTTTGGCTTTGCAGCTTTGTCGCCAGCAGTAATGCGAGTGATGCGGTTTTGTGATTTTTGCTTTGATTTACCTTTTGCGGATTTTGCCACGATAGTGTTTCCTCCCAAATTAAATAGCCTGGTATGTCCCAGACTGTCAAGCTAATTATACGACTGCCGAGCGAAAATAGCAAGCGATTTCGCGTCTTTTCTAAAGCGTTAAGACTTATTCTTTTTCACGGCGGGCAATGAAAAGCTGAAAGTCGAGCCATGATTGAGGCGGCTTTTGAGTTTGATCTCGGTTTTGAGCTTGATGGCTAATTTGGCGACAACGTAAAGTCCTAGGCCGGTGCCGCTAGTTTCGCGGGTGCGATAATCTTCGCTGCGCCAGAATTTTTGGTATAAGTGTGCTTGGTCGCTGCGGCTGATGCCGATGCCAGTGTCTTTGACGGCAAAATTGATGGTGTCGTTTTCGCCTGGCTTGACGATGATAGTGACACCGCCCTTTTCGGTGTAGCGGATGGCATTGGTGATGAAGTTTTGCAGGATTTCTTTGAGGTAGAGGCGGCTTTGGCTAACTTGGCCGATTTGCGGCGCGATATCAATGTCGAAGGTTAGTGATTTATCGGCGGCTTGCGGTGCGTATTCGGCGTACAGTTCGTCGATTAGCGATTGGACATCGATATTCTCTGGCTCGTCGGCGACACCGCGTTCAGCACGGCTCAAGGTTGAAAGGTCGTTGACCATTCGCGCCAAAAATATAATTTGCTCGTGAGCAGTGCTGATGCCATTGATTAATCTTTCTTTTGGAATGTCGGGACGCTTGATCATCAGCGAGACATTGCTTAGCGATCCTTCGGCGATAGTTATCGGAGTGCGCAGCTCGTGGCTGACAACCGAAATAAACTCGTCGCGCTCGTCGTCGAGAGATTTCTGCTTGGTGATGTCGCGCAAGATGATTACATAGCCATCGTCGCTGACGCTGTTGGTGCTGCGAATTGGCGAGTATGTTGCGCCGAGGCGAATGCTTTCGTTGGATATTCTGGCAGTTAGATCCTCGCGGTATTGCGTAGTTTTGGCGGAATGCAGCTTGTCAGCGAACTTGAATGGCTGTTTATTCTTATCAATGATCGAAATAAAATCGTCAATACATTTGCCAGCGAGATCAGTATTAGTATCAAATAAGTTTAGCGCCGAGGCGTTGTATAGCGAAATGATACCGTTTCTATCGGTGCTAATAATAGCGTCAGAGAGGTTGTTGACGATAGTAACGATGCGATCGCGCTGCAAGCGCTCGGCGGTTTGGCTGCGCAAGAGTTCGGCTTGATCAATAGCCTGGGCTGAAATGACCATCTTGACCATGTAGCTGATGATGAGCGTACCCAAAAAGTGGATGACGATAGACACAACTTGTTTGTCGTCGCTAGCATGAATAATGACACTGCCCGAGGCAGCCGCAAACAATGTCGCAATACTGATATTGATGCCCGACTGGCCCAGGTAAACAGAGCTGGCTAGTAATAGCGCCGACCATGTATAAATTAGCGGCATATCAAAACCAGAAACCGTTAATACGTAAGTTAACGCTAAAATATGATAACCGATGAGCCCGGCAATATGGCCAATAGGTTGCCGCGGCGCTGCGAAAAATTGCCAAAAGCCGATGATGACCCAACAGATATTAACCGCATAAAAAGCGTACATATTCACTGCTGTCGGCTTGCCGAGCGGCGAGAATTGCATGAAGACACTATAAGCCACTAATAGCAGCGGAATCAAAAGCGCTATCCAGCGAATAATTTTCATACGATGCGTTGACGGATCAATGTTTATATAGTCTTTGACTTGGCCACCCATAGCTATTATTAAGTATAACCGTAAAGACGATTTATGAAAAGACTTAGACGATTGGAGTTTGGCGCTTGAGTTGCTGCCGGTGGAGGCGGTAGCGCGGATCGTAGCGTTCAACTTCGCGCCAAAAGGCTGCGGAATGATTCATATGGCGAGTGTGGCAGAGCTCGTGAATCAATACATACCGAATCAATTCATCGGGTAGTTTCATCAAAGCAATGTTGAGGCTGATCGTACCGTTAGAACTGCAACTACCCCATCGGCTACCAGCGTGGCTGAAGCGAACGCGCTGGTAAGCGAAACCATGAGTGCCAGCTAATTCTTCTAGTAGTGGCGGTAGGTATTTTTTGGCATCGCGGCGCAGGATCTTGATTGCTTCGTCGCGGATTTGCTGCTGAATTTCTTGGTTATCGAGTGAAAATTCGGGCGGCAGCTTGACCAGAAGCTTGCCGCGCATGGTACAAATTTCCGGCTGTTTGATCATCTGTGTCGGCACGATAGCTAATTGATGGGTTTTGCCGATGAGCTGCCCGTCGCGATACGACTGGGCGATGGAAGAATCTTTGGCTATTTTGCGCAAGTCTTCGCGCGACCGTTCAATAAACGAGCGAATAAACGCCAGCGGTACCAGCCGGCCGCTAGTAACGACAAAGCGCCCGTCGGTGCCGAGCTTGATGCGGGTGTAGCGAGTAGCGCGGCGCATGATAACAATCTCGCCGAACTCCGGATCGTCGATAGTTTGGGGTTTAGTAGGCATATTATTTATTGGATACTGATGCCGCGGCGGCGAACCTCGGGGCGCTGCCTGGCTAAGCTAGTCATTGGCCGGCTAGGACGATTACTATCGCCGAGACGAGCTAATACGGTGCGCGCTTGGGTTTTGTATGTGTGTTTGCCGCTGATAACGACTGGTTTCTCGATGGCGTTTGGTTCGGTGAAACTCTTGACGGCGGCATCAAAGTTTATAGTATCTAGCGAGTGGCCTTTTTGAATACGGCGCCGGCAAGTTGCTTCATCGGTCTGCACCCAAATAATAAGCGGCTTATAACCATGCCCTTTGGCCCAGCGCGCAAACTCGGCGCGGCGGACGCGGCTTAAATTGCTGTCTTCATAAATAAAAGTTTGCTTGGTGCGTGCTATCTCGGCCAAAAATCGCTGGCAAACCTCCTCGCTGGCATTGCTATCTAGGCTGTGCTCGCTAATAAATTGCGAATCAACAAACGGCGCATTAAACATCTCAGAAAATTGCTGCGCGAAAAATGTTTTGCCGCTGCCTGGCAGGCCAACCATCATGATAGCGTGCGGATGAGAGATAGAACTAGGATTCATAAAATTATTATAGGTAATGGAACTTAAAACTGCAATTATGCACTTATGTGGTTTGTGGCAGGGGCATGAGGAATCGAACCTCAATCTACGGTTTTGGAGACCGTTATACTAGCCGTTGTACTATGCCCCTTTACGCTTTCCTATTATAGCATAGCGAAATACTTTTTAGATATCATCAATGGCGATATCTTTAGGCTGATCTTTTTTGACGCGGACGGCACGCTTGAAGCGGCGGTTGGCGGTTTCATCAGCAGTATGCGGAATCGGCGGCAGCGACAGTAAGCGTTCGGATTTTTCTTTGTCGTCATCGAGGCTAGAAACAGCTTCGACGAAAAATTTATCAATTAGCCATTCCCGCCCCGGCGGAGTTTGCCCGGTGACAGTAATACGCCAGCGCTCGTCGCCCCATTTATCGATATTGGTAATTCGCAATGGGTGCGCTAGCATCATCGTACCCTTTGGAATGGCGGCGATAATTCGGCGGATAGCAGCGACGCCGGCTCGCTTGTCGCGAACGAAAATATCAACAGCGATCGTGCGTACACCATGTGGCGTGACGCGGGCGCCAGTGATGTTTTGGTTGTGAACGGTGATGACTTCGCCATTGAGAGCGCGAATACGCGTTGAGGTCAGCGTGAAGCGCTCGACAACGCCGCTCAAGTCCGTGAATGGATCGAGCTTGACGAAATCGCCTATCTTGTACCAGTTTTCTGAAATCATAATCGCGCTAGCGGTCAGGTCGCGCAACACGATACCGATAGTTTGTCCGGCCACCAAAGCAAACATAGCACCAGCACCAATAGCGGCTAGCCCGCCGGAGGTGCTAGAGTTAGCGGCGGTTGGGCTGAGGATTCGCCAAGCGATATAACCAACCGATACTACCACTAGTGTGCGAATGATGGCAATAGACACGCTCAGGTATGTTTCGGTTTGCCGCAACCGAGTGACGCGCGCTTCGTCTGATTCATTGTCGCTGCGGCGGCCGATACGTTGTGCTATGAAAATCAAGCCGCGCGCTAGAAACTTACTCAACCAATAAGCAGCAATCATCGACAAAACTAGCACTAGCAGCGAGCGAAAAGCATTCGGCGATATCAGCAGGCTCTTTAGATCGTTAATTACCGAAGTTGATATTGCGCTATCCATGCTTACTATCATGCACCGTTTGCTGTAAAAAATCTATATGTTTTCACGATAATTTTTCACAAAATTTTACAAAATGCTTATTTTTGTTGCAATCATAAGCAAAAAAGCGCTATACTGTTAAATGAACAACATAAGGGAATGGTTAGGCTACGGCATGACCGAGTAGAATTTTTATGAAGATATTAATGTTAGGGTGGGAACTCCCGCCGCACAACAGCGGAGGTCTCGGTGTCGCGTGTTATCACTTGTCTAAGGCGCTTGCTCAGCGGGGCGCGTCAATTGATTTCGTGCTCCCCTACACTGCAAAATACGATGATATTGATTTCTTGAATATTTACTCGGCGACCGAACTGCCGCCATTTCATGGCGATAAGACGTTGAATTCTTATGGCGGCGGCGCAGTGACGGCACGTAATCTCGATGACGTCCCGGCTGGCGATTTGACGACCATGCGGGGCGTGCAAAAGCAATATGTCGGCTATGTCGAGCAGCTAGTCGATCGGATTGATAAGCCGGATGCTATCCATGTCCACGATTGGCTAACGATGGAAGCTGGCATGCGCGCCAAACAATTAACCGACGCGCCGCTAATCGTTCATGTTCACGCTACAGAGTTTGACCGCGCTGGCGCTAGCGAGTTTGGCAATCCTGTCATTCACGAGATTGAATATAACGGTCTGATGATGGCTGACCGAATCATTGCTGTTAGCAATATTACTAAGGGAATTATCGTTCATAAATACCATATTCCAGCTGACAAAATTGAGGTCGTACACAACGCGATCGATACTAGCTCGCTGATTAACTACGACTATGACCGACGGACTTACAAGTATTTAGAATTGCTTAAGGATGAAGGCTATACGGTGGTATCGACAGTGACGCGCTTTACGGCGCAGAAGGGCCTAGTGCAGCTGATGTGCGGTTTTGCCAAGGCTTGCCAGCAGCACGACCGCTTTGCCTTTTTGCTAGCTGGCGACGGCGAGCAGCGCGACGAGCTGATTCGGATTGCTGCTGACCATGGGGTTGCTGATAAAGTATATTTTACAGGTTTTGTCCGCGGCAAGCAGTGGCGCGACGCTTATCGCGTGTCGGACGTCTTCGTGATGAGTTCGGTTAGCGAGCCGTTTGGCTTGGCCGCGCTCGAGGCGGCACATTATGATACAGCGCTAATCGTGACTAACCAGTCTGGTGTTGGCGAAGTTCTCGATACGGTTTTTCGTTATGATTTTTGGGATACGCATAAGTTGGCTGATCAGCTAGTGGCTTTGGCTAAATCGCCGCAACTGCTGAACGATATGAAGCGCGGCATCAAATCGGAATATGCTCGTATCAGCTGGGATGACGTTGCTAGCAAGTGCTTATCAATTTATAGCCGCACTCAGAAAGGAGTCAAATGATGAGCAAAAAACGCGGAGTGGTTTTGTATCTGCATATGCATCAACCGTGGCGCGTACGCGAATATTCGGTGTTTGATATCGCGGATCGGCATGATTATTTCGATAATTTCGATGATAAATATCGCAGCAACCGCTTTATTTTTGAGAAAGTTGCTGATAAGTCGTACCGGCCGATGCTGGCATTGCTGCGCAAATTACTGGCTGCATATCCAGATTTTTGCGTGTCGCTATCGGTGACTGGTACATTGTTAGACCAGGCTGAGCGCTGGGCGCCAGACGTGATCGATTTGCTGCGCGATATTATCGCAACTGGCCGCGTCGAAATCGTCGGCGAAACTTATTACCATAGCTTAGCGTTTTTCTATAGCCGCGACGAATTTCAGCGGCAAGTTGATATTCATCGCCAGAAGATTCACGATCTGTTTGGCGTCGAAATCACCGCTTTCCGCAACACCGAGCTGAGTTACAATAACGAGCTAGCCGAATGGGCCGACCAGCAAGGCTATAAAGGTATTATCGCCGAGGGCTGGGATAAGGTTCTCGGTTGGCGCAACGCTAATTATATGTACCGGCCAGCTGGCGCGAAAAATGTCAAATTATTGTTGAAAAATTACCGTTTGAGCGATGATATCGCTTTTCGCTTTAGCAATCGCGACTGGGAATCGTATCCGCTGACTTCCCCGACCTATGTCGATTGGGTTGACGCAAGCATGGGCCACGACGGCGAAATAATTAACTTGTTTATGGATTTCGAGACTTTTGGTGAAAATATTTGGGCGGACACAGGCATTTTCGAGTTCTTTGCTGACTTTGTTGAGCGTTGGCTGGGGCGTTACAACCATACTTTCTACACGATTAGCGGCGCCTGTCAAGCGCTAGAAGCGCACGACGAGATTGACTGCCCGCAGACGACTACTTGGGCTGATACCGAGCGCGACTTGTCAGCGTGGCTAGGCAATAGTATGCAGCACGAAGCAATGCGCGATCTCTACGCTATGGAAAAGGATGTGCTTGGTTCGGGTGATCTTGGCTTGATTGCTGACTGGCGGCAGTTGACGACCAGCGACCATCCGTACTACATGTGTACTAAGTACTTTAATGACGGCGACGTACATGCGTATTTTAGTCCGTATGATTCGCCGTACGACGCGTTCTTGTATTTCATGAATGCGCTGCGCGATGTGCGCTATCGATTGCATGAACATAATATTGCGGGGTATTGATGGCGCGACCGATAATTCTTAGCAATAACGAATTGCAAGTTGGGCTGAGTCGTCATGGCGAGGTTAGCGATGTTTATTTCCCTTACGTTGGTTTAGAAAACCATACGATTGGCGGTAATACTCGGCATCGTGTCGGTGTTTGGGCGGATGGCCGCGTATCGTGGCTGAGCGACGATGGCTGGTCATGCAAATTTAGTTATCACCACGAGGCGCTGATCGGCCATATCGTGGCTGTGAATGAACAAATTGGCATTATGTTAGAGTTCGACGACGCGGTCGATACAGATTTTAACGTGCTTCTGCGGACGATTCATGTGGTTAATTTGCGGCCTGAAACGCGCGATGTTCGGTTATTTATGCATCAAGCTTTCATCATTGGCGATTCTGGTAGCAGCACTGATACCGTTCAAGTGTTGCCAGACGATAACGCTGTCATTCATTACCGTGGACGCCGAGTCTTTGCAGCGTCGGGCCAAGTTGACGGCGGTAAGTTCTTTGACCAGTATGCAGTTGGTGTATTTGGCCGCGAGGGCCGCGAAGGTACTTATCGCGATGCTGATGATGGCGAGCTATCGAATTCGACTGCCGAGCATGGTCGCGTCGACTCGACGATCCGCTTCAAATTAGAGTTGTCCGGCCACGGTTCGGCGCGGGTAAACTATTGGCTGGCCACTGGTACTTCCTTGCGCGAAGTACTTTACATACACAAAAATATTATTTCGCAAACAATCCATAAGCGCTTTGAAGCTACTGCTAAATGGTGGCGGCTGTGGCTGCGTCCGGCGAAGAAAGTAGCGCAGCGTGTCAAACCAGAGTATCGCCAGGCGTTTATCAATAGTACGATGCTTCTCAAGGCGCATATTGATAAGCGCGGTGCTGTTATTGCTAGCAGCGATGGCGAGGCGCTTAATTATCAGCGCGATGCTTACGCGTACTGTTGGCCGCGTGATAGCGTGTATGTTCTCTGGCCATTAATTCGCATGGGCTATACCGAGGAAGCCTACAATTTCTTTGATTTTTGCCGCCGGGCGTTAAGTCCGAAAGGTTATCTATCACATAAATACCGTGCCGACGGAGCTCTGGGTAGTAGCTGGCATTCGTACGTACACCCAGATGGCACTGTCTCGGCGCCAATTCAAGAGGACGAGACGGCTTCGGTGCTGTTCTTATTCTGTCAATTTTATAATAAGACTGGCGACGACACGCTGCTGCAGCGGTTCTATACGTCGATGGTAGTACCGATGGCGAATTTTCTGGCTAGCTATGTTGATAATCGGACGCACTTGCCAAAACCAAGTTATGATCTCTGGGAAGAACATTTCATGGTGACGACGTACACGACAGCGATCGTTCAGGCGGCACTGTTCGCGGCGGCTAATCTGGCTGATCAGCGTCGAGACGAGGTTGGAGCTGTCGCTTGGCGGACGGTTGCCGAGGACATCAAGCAGTCCGCGCAAAAACGCTTGTACGATCCCCATCAGAAAGCTTTCCGCAAAGGTTTGCGCCGCAACAAAAACGGTACTTACACGCCCGATGATACGCTTGATATGTCGGCTGTTTATGGTGCTTTTATTTATGGCCTATACGATAATCAAGAAGATTTGCATCAAGCCATACAAACAGCTCTCGACCGCTTTCATTTCAAGCTGGAAGCGCCAGGTCTGCCGCGCTACGAGGATGACGCCTATTACCGCAGCGCTCCAGATGCTCCGAGTAACTGGTGGTTTATTGTTTCGTTGTGGCTAGCTCAGTATTATTTGGAGTGCGGCGACGAAAATTCGGCGCAGCGGATAATATCGTGGGTATCTAGTCAAGCTTGGCCGACTGGTGTTTTATCCGAGCAGATTGACCCGGTCTCGGGGAGCGAGCGCTCAGTCGCGCCGCTTTGTTGGAGCCAGGCTGAATTTATATCGACGATTCTTGACACAATAAAAAGATGAGGATAACAGGGTGGGAGTCAGTTCGAGAACAAAATTGAAAGCATCTAGAGCTCTTCGCCGGCTTACGCCGCGGCATATTGCTAAGACTCGCGCTACGCGCCAAGCAATGCGCCGCTTCGCAGATCGCGCCGGCTTGGTGTATTTTGGTTACGCTAATCAGCATGACGACGACCATCGCTTGGTGCGCGGCCATACGGTTTCGCACACGCATATTGATGATTATCTTTGCATAGGTACAATTCGCGGTTACGATACGACAGTTCTGCAGCGGCGCGACACTATTCGCGTTCGCCAGGGCCAGTCGCATAAGTACAAGGATCAGCGCTGCCATTGGCTAATCGCTACCGTCGATTTACACACTGAACGTCCGCTGCCGCACATTTATATTGGCATGAAACGGACAGATCCGATTTATCAAGCGTCGTACAGTACTCTACAGCCGCTAATTTTGGGGGCTACGGCGCGCTACCTGCAGGCTTTTCTTAATAAATATAATATTTATGGTGCTGCTACTCGGGCCATAGAGATTGAGTCAATCATATCGCCGCAGGCTGCCGAAGTGATAGTTTCGCATTTCGACAAAATTAATATTGAAATCGAGCGCAACACAGTGTATCTATATACCGAAAACGAGCGTCCAACCGAGGCGCAAATTGAGAAGCTAGTCTCGAACGCATTGTGGCTAGCCGAGGTAATTGACACCGCCGTACAGCAAAACAACCCTCGTTAGAGAGAGCTGTTTTCACTATTGATTGCTAAGTTCGCTAGATTTTAACCTTTACGCGGCTTGACTTCGTTGCGGCCGAGCGATTTCTTGGTCTCGGTGTAAATAGCATGCTTGCGCGCCTTCGGATCGTATTTGCGCAGAACTAATTTGCCTGGCGTATTCGCTGTGTTTTTGCGCGTTACATAAGTACGATGACCCGTCAGATTGCTAACGAGTGCAATAATCTTGCGCTTGATGTTATTCTTCTTTGCCATAACTTCCCTTTAATGTTGTTGTAAAACTTCAGTAATCAAGTATAACAGATTGGTGCAGCAATTTCAAGCTAGATATGTTATTATCGCCGACTCATAATTTTCTAGCGTAAATTTGCAGAAAGAGTTGTTTTAGCGTGGCTTGGATACTGTGCTGCTCATCTCAAAATATGCTGTTGCAGCCAGCAATACATCGCCACAGTTGCTGCCGTACCGACATTGATGGAGCGAGTCGAGCCGAATTGCTCAATGGCCACAATTTTATCTGCCGCCTGTGCCATCTCCTCGGAAATTCCTGGGCCCTCTTGACCAAACACTAGCACCGCGCGCTTTGGCAAAGTCGTCTCTGACATATTAACACTGCCCGGGATATTATCAATTGCAATAATCGTCCTGCTTTTAGACCGCATCAGCTCGACAAACTCCGCCGTCGAACCGACATAATGCACGTGCAAATATTTATCCGTCATCATGGCGCCGCGCTTGTTCCATTGCCGCCTGCCGATGACGTAAATCTGCCGCACCCCAAACGCATTGGCGCTCCTGACAATCGTCCCCATATTAAAATCCCGCTCGGTGTTCTCCAGCGCAATCACCAAGCCATGATCTACAGCGTCCAGTTCTTTCACAATCTCAGCCTCGCTCCGGCCTTTGAATTTATCGATTACATTCCGCGTGTCTTCCATGTATGTTATTTTAGCAAATATTAAGCTAGCGGGATTATCTGGCATAAGTTCGCCTACCGTTTTTTATAATACCCGCAAAAGAAGCGCGGCATTATCGCCAACGCACAATTTCGTCGAGCTGGCGGCGAGTTTTGGCTGGCACTTCGCGCTGGCTACGGTAACCCAGTGCTAACATTACTACCGGCTTTTCTAGATTTGGATCTATTAGCTGGTGCTGTGACAAGACCTGGCTGAGCTTGCTGATCGAAAAGCCTTCAATCGGGCACGAGTCAATCCTGCGTCCAGCGGCGGCCAGCAGTACGAAGCCTAGCGCAATGTAAGCTTGCCGCGCCGCCCACTGATGAATCATTGCTGGTTGATTGAGTATCTCAAAATCCTTTTTAGCCCAATATCGCCAAAAAGTCTTGAAGCCAGCGGCCTTGATGGAACTTTGCTTCTTGATATCGTGCAGCATATGGTCGATATGTCCGCCTTTTTGCAACAAGCCTTCGCTGGTTTTGGCAGTAAATATCAAGATGTGGCTGGCATCAAAACGAGCAGCATTGGCGCCTGCACAGCGTTTGACATCGGCACGTAGCTGTTCGTCTTCCTGCACGACGATAATATTCCACGGCTCAAAACCGTACGAACTTGGCGCTAGGCGGGCGGCTTCCAGGAGTAGTTCGATATTCTCTTGCGAGATTTTCTTGCTAGAGTCGAAAGTTTTGGTGGCGTAGCGAAATTCGAGCGCTTGCTTGATGTCGTCTATCGATATGATTGGCTTATTCATTTCATCGTCCCCTCTTTAGCCGCCAAAATCTTGTTGGCGCAGATTAGCTTATATATACGATTTTAGCACTTCCCTAACTATCTTGAAAACTTGATAGTGTCCTAATGATGAAAAATGCAAGCCGTCTGATAGTGGTAATTTAGGCAGCTCGATGTAATTGCCAAGTTTGTTTTTGCGCTGCAGCAGTTTTTGGCGAAGCTGTTCGGACGATTCGGTGAACTCATATCCCGAATTGTCACTAGTGTCAAAACACGGCGGCAAAATGTAGATAATTGGAGTCTCGCCGGCGAGATTACGATATTCTAATAGGTTACGAACAATGTCCTCAGGTGTTCGCGCGAAACGCTGTTGCAGATCGTTAGTGCCGAGGGCGATAATGATTAAGTCGAAGTTATCGGCCTTTTGTAGAGCCGCCGTAAACGTCGACAAGCCATTCTTGTGCGGTTTATCGATGCGGAAATCGCCAGCAACTCTGCCGCGGACGCCGTCGGCAGTGACCTGTGCTCTACCACGCAAAGCTCGGCCGAGGCGGTTAACCCAGCGATCACTGTAGCGGATACGCCTACTAGCAAAATTAGCGCCCCAGACGTTTGAATCGCCGTAGATTAGAATACGTTTTGCGGCTGGCACTTGTTTCTTACTCAAGTTTGCTCGCTTTCTTTTTCTTTAATATAACGGCTTGCTGCTCGGGCGTAAATCGCCGCGATTCGCGCATTTTTTGGTAGGCTTTGTTGCGCGTCCAAGCGTCAATATGTCCGTTTTCCAACTCAGCCAGCGTCAGCTCAAAGAAGTGTACCGCCGCCGTCGCATACAGCCAAGCTAGCGCCATTTTGACGTAATAGCCGTCGTGTTTAACGTTTCGCAGCACTGCGAAAACCTGATCGATGTGTGCTTCGTCTAGGAAATTAGTCATCAGCGAAATCACGCCGTAGCGCACCGTGAACTCGGCTTCATTCTGTAAGCATTCCAGCGCAAAATCCCACCACACTTCGCCAGCAAAGCGCCGCTTTTTCTCAATAAACGTATCAATGTGCGCCCACGAATCAACGCACGGTAGGTATTGCTTGGTTAGGCCAATCGTCGTCTGTTCATTGAGCCGAGCATGCGTAATCAACAGTCCGCATAGCAGCACGTAGTCAAATGACTTGTTCTTGGCCGTTAGTAGTTTGCTGATGTCCGCTGCACTCATATCAGGCGCCAATTCCCTCGCCAACCGCCGCAAATCCGGCACGCGCACGCCGATGACCGGCATCTTGGTGTTGACGATACGCTTGTTAAAGGCGGCGTAGGTTTCGTTGCCTTGAGCGAGGTCCGTCAGTTGAGCTTTAACACGATCGTACATATTTACAATTTCTCGATTTCAAGCGCTTCTTTCTGTCAGTCTGGACTATACTATACGTCGCTCCGTCCGCTAGAAAAATATCTGGGATCAAGTCTTGATTGGATGAAACTGGAATCTTAATAATCATTGCGCAATTGAAAAATATCAAAACAGAGCGACTCTTTCGAACCTTCTAAAGTCTATTCTAACAAACCTCCAAAATAAAACCAATTAAACTGCTCTTAGGCGGAATTATTGAGTACACAGATAACGCTATGCATTTACGATAACTTCACGGTCATGAAAATGATATAATACTAGCACCAATGGAAATAGCAGCAATTGTGTTAGTAATAATAACGCTGCTCGTAATCGCCGGCAGATGTAAGCCGGTGGAATCCGCACGCAGTATAAGCGACCAGGACGAGCAGAAAAAGAAAGAACAACAAACCGACGAACTAATCACGGTGATTTTGCCGACGATAAACAATGACAAATAAACAAAAAAAAGACGGCAATACCGTCAAATTTTGGGGTCTAATTTGGAGCCACGATCGGGGCTTGAACCCGAGACCTCATCCTTACCATGGATGCGCTCTACCAACTGAGCTATCGCGGCATGAAAGCCTACTAATTCTAACATATTTGCCGCGGTCGAGGCAAGCTACTTCTGGCGGCGGGTCTTCTTGTTGGTCGTCGATTCGGGTTTTGGCAGGTTCGGCGCTACGAACGCTTCCAGTAGCGCCCAGGCGATGCCGTTTACCAAGTAAACTACCGCGAATCCGGCAGCAATCATCGCGGCCAAGCGGCTTTGCGGTACATTTAGGAGCGTCAGTAATCCGGCTAGAACCAGCCCGATGAAAACTACTGTTAGATAAGCTTGCTGTAATTTGCGGCGCTGATCTTTTTGGTGGCTCCAACTGCTCAGCGACTGCTTAATAAACTCGTACATACTATATATTATAGCATATACACTGTATAAAGTCAATAAAAAACCGCCCGCGAGTAGCGGACGGCCTAAAATTCTACGCATGGTACCGGAGGTAGGACTCGAACCTACGAAGCTAAAAAGCGGGAGATTTACAGTCTCCTGTCATTGCCACTAGACGACTCCGGCGCGAATTATGGAGCCGACTCTCGGACTCGAACCGAGGACCTGCTGTTTACAAAACAGCTGCTCTAGCCAGCTGAGCTAAGTCGGCATAAATTGAAAGGTACGACCCGAAAGCACACCTAACAGTGTAGCGTATTTGCGTAACCTTGGCAAGTGTTTTTATTGTGGAGAGATGGCGCCAGCTGGCTGTTTGACGCGACGGTCGACATGCTGCCCGCGCGACATGGCGCGATTGATTTTGTCGCGAATAGCAGCGGCCTTCTCTTTCTGGCCGTTGCGGTCATATGAATCGGCTAAGATGTTAATGCTTTGGATGCTTGGCTCTAGGGTGACGGCGCGTTCAAGGTGCTGCAAGACAAGCTTGGCATTGCCGAGTTTTTCTTGTACTTTGGCGTAGGCGATATGGCGCGAAGCAACTTCTTCTTCCATCTCTAGGGCTTGCTCAAATGCCAGGGCGGCCTTTTCATAGCTTTCAGTTTCGTAGTAAATCAAGCCGACATTATGCAGGCTAGAGGCGCTCGGCTCTAAGCTTTGGGCGATTTCGAAACATTCAATGGCATCATCGTAGGCATGCTGCTTGGCATACAAAATACCTAGACGGTTGTAAGCGTTGGCGTTTTTGGCGTCGATGCGCAGAATGGTTAGCAAGGCTTTTTCGGCGCGCAGATATTTTTGCGCTTTGAGCGATTCTTGAGCGATTTCCCAGAGCTTATCAAGCTTTGACGATAATTTCGCTGGTAAGTCGCCTGCGATGTCTTCGGGCGACTGGCGGTACGCGACTGCTGCGGCGCCTAGTCCCAGAACCAGTAAAAATCCAAACATACTATGCATTATTATAGCACACAATCACGCAACCAAAGCGGCAAGCTGAAGCTTGATGTTGCCATTGGCGGCGATGCGCTCGTAGGTTTCGCTGAGACGAGCTAGTTTGTCGATGGTAGCTGGCGTGTTGTTTTTGGCGGCGGCATTTTGGACGAGCAGAATGCTATAGCGTAGCAGCTCTAAAGTAGCTTTGCGGTCGGTGTATCGAGCAGCAACAGTTAGTTTATCATTCATCGGACCAGCAATTAATGCTTGCGAGTCTTTGATGATGGCGCCGATATCGGCGAGCTCGCTGGGTTTGCTGGCCAAGCGCGAGATTAATGCCGGCCGGCCGCTTGCTAAAAACATAATCTGAGCAATCGCTGTAGTGTCAAGTTGCCGATATTTAGCGAGGAGCAGCCGGCTGGCCTCCTCAGAAATCGGACGGATAGTAAGCCGCTCGACGCGCGACATGATAGTCGGCAGCAGTAAATTCGGCTGGTGCGATGTCAATATAAAATGGATATTGCGGGCTGGTTCCTCTAATAATTTCAAGAAAGCATTTTGTGTTTGATGATTCATTTTGTCGGCGTCATCAATGATGTAAACAGTCTGATTGTTCGTGATGCCGCGAGTGTATTGGCGTAGGTCGCGGATTTGGTCGATACGGATAATACCGCTTGTGTCAATCTGTCCGTCTTTGTTGGTGGGCTGAATAATTCCAGCGAGTGCTGGGCCGGCTAAGTATTTGGCTGTAGTTAGCAAACCGGCGCCCTCAGCGCCTGTCAAAAGTAAAGCCTGTGGCAGACTGCGGGCTAGCGTTTGAATTTGTCGCTCGGTTGACGGCTCAAAGATTAGGCTCATCATCTAGCTCCGGGAAAAGTTTGGTAAATTCGCCAGGCAGCGGCGCAATGAATGTCTGGCGCTTGCCAGGCTGCGTGGTAATTTCTAATTTGTAAGCATGCAGATAGAGGCGATCGGCAGATTTGCCATAGACGCGGTCGCCGTGAATCGGCGTGTGTAAATGACGCAGGTGAACGCGCAGCTGATGGGTACGCCCAGTTTGCGGGCAGAGCTTAATAGCGCTGAGATTATGGTGCGCGGCGAGAGTTTGGTATATGGTTTGCGCTGGCTTGCCATTTGGGTCGGGGCGAAAGGTGCTGGGCGCCGACGGGTTGCGACCAATCGGGATATCAATTTTGGCGGTTAGTGGTTGTGGTATACCGTCGACGATGGCTAGATATGTTTTCTTGGCGAGATGCTGCGAGAATTGTTTTTTGAGCAATTCAAAAGCTTCGGGAGTACGCGCCCCGATGATAACGCCGCTGGTGTCGCGGTCTAGTCGATGGACGATGCCTGGGCGATTAGTTTCCAGCCCGACGGTGGTGTAACGACGGAAAAAGTCGGCGACCGTAAATTCGTCATTCAGCGCCCCTTTGCTGTGAGTCAGAACGCCAGCTGGTTTGTTGACAACGATGACATTATCGTCTAGATAAAGTATCGGTAGCTCCTCATCACTGTAATCGGTAGCTTCGGGCAGATTGACGGCGATTTCGTCGGCTTCGGTGACTAGCTGGCTGGTGCTTTTGGCTGGCGTGCCGTTGACAGATACATTGCCAGATTTGATATATTTTTGCCAGGTTGAACGGCTGGTCTCTGGATAGCGTTTGGCTAGCAAACTATCCAGCCGCTGGCTGTCGCTCACCTGTTGAAACAGATAGATATCTTTGCCTTTGAATGGTAAGCCGTAGGTGGTTAACTCGCTGGTTGGGTTTTCGAAAATCACGCCGCGAGCGTCGCTTTTGGCGGTAAATATTTGCTCCATGATATAATTTTCGCGGTCTTCGGCGGTGTCGTCAATCAGCACGAAATAATGCTGGCGGTTAAAGCGAAAGCGCACCAGCTGATTGATTGGGTTAGGATTGCTGTTTTTGATCTGGTCGATATGGCGCGGCAGGTTATCTGCGTTTGCTACGTTGAAGCGGCGTAAAATCGCCAGTAAGTCATTGGCGGTGATTTTCATATGATTACGCTGCTTCCCTGTTCAGACGGTTGGATTGGCGCATGTTGGCGCTATCTCCTGAGTCCCACGGCTTTTTGGACGCGGAGCAAGGTTTCGTTGGCGACGATGGTCATGGCGCGCTCGGACCGCTCGAGGACTTTCAATAAATCATCGTCGGTGATGGCGTCGAGGCGCGCTTGGAAGTTGCTCAAAAAGCTGGCTACTACTTCGGCTACGGCTTTTTTCAGCGGTCCGTATTGTGTTTGGCCAATCCACTCGGCATTGACTTTTTCTTGTGGACGATCAGTTAAAATCGCCAAAAGCTGCAATAAGTTGGTGATGCCTGGCTGATTTTCCCAGTCAAAATTGATAACACCAAGCGAATCGGTTGTTGCCGACATGATTTTCTTGCGAGCTTGTTCTGGCGTATCGTTCAAATTAATTTTTGATTTTTGATCGTCCGAGCTCTTGCTCATTTTCTTGTGCGGATTGGTTAAGCTGCGAATACGTAAACCTTTGTCGCGCTTGATAAACTCTGTTTGCCTGGCTGTAGAGTCAGGCACAGTGAATAATTCGCCGAACTTATTATTCATGCGAATGGCGATGTCGCGGGTAATTTCTAGATGCTGGAATTGGTCCTCGCCAACGGGTACATAGCGGGCATTATAGAGTAAGATATCGGCAGCCATCAACACCGGATAATTAAACAACCCGACACTGACGTTGCCACTGTGTTCGGCGGACTTTTCTTTGAACTGTGTCATGCGGCTCATCTCGCCGAAACTAGTAAAGCAGTCTAAAATCCAAGTTAATTCGCTGTGCGCCGGGATAAAACTCTGGCGGTAAATAAAAGTATTTTCGTCTCTAGCGTCGAGCCCAGCGGCGATGAAATACTTAAGGTTTTTGAGGGTGTTGGCGTACAACGCAGAATGGTCGATTGGTGTCGTAAAACTGTGCAAATCTGGCACAAACATGTTGATTTGATACTCTCCTGCGTACTTTTTCTGCATTTGCACCATTGGCACGAACGCACCGAGATAATTACCGAGCGTTGGCTCTTCGTTGGCGCGCACGCCAGTGAGAATTGTTTCTTTAGACATAGTATAATTATAACAGAGTACGCTTGTACTGTCATATTGAGCGCGATGATTGAGACAATTGCTGTTTGACGCTGGTGGCAGCTGCATATACAATAGCGTTATGAACAAAACTCAGTGTCGGATTGTATACTACGTTTTCTTGTTTGCGTCGGCGCTAGTTTCGTATATTTCAATTGAGACATCTATGGATACGATGAGTGCTAAGCAGCCGCCAAATGTGCCGCTTCATCTGTTTGAATTCGCGCTGGCTATCGCGCTGGTGTGCGCGGCGTTGTATTTTCAGTATAAGGCTTATCGTGATGATGCTAAGAAATAGCTTTTAATCGCGTATATCCTGGACTGGATTGCGACGTACGTTGCGTAGCAGCGGTTGAATGCTGGCAATTAAGCTGACTATGAATATCGAGCCAATAACAATTATAAGCGTAGGCGATTCTAGGCTAAAAATGCTAAATTGCGGCGCGCTGCCAATCACCCCGAAAGCTGTTGCGGCAGTGCCGGTTAGATTTTTGCCGTAGGTATTTGCTACGGCGAATGCGGCTGCAATTCCTAAAATTAGCGAGACAATGGCGATTCTTAACGCTACGATTGCAACATATATGATATAAATGCAAGCGATATCGCGCCGTTTCGCGCCCATCGCGCGGTAAATGGCGGTTTCTTTGCGGTTCTCTGCGATGATACGCGAAACAGTGAACCAAATTATAATTATCGCCAATCCTAGTACTCCGGGCAGAGCGACGCTAGCGATTTGGTTAAACAACTTCCCTATTTCATCCAGAATCAGGTAGTTTGACCCGTATGGGTTGGCGGCAAACTGCTTATTGCATTTATCATTAAGCTCTGGACAAGCCTCGTTGTCGAGAAACGCTCGCGCTTTTGCAACGCTAGAAAATTCTAAAACGCGGGGAGTGAATTCATCTCTCATTAGCCGTACAGCCGTAGAGCTTGCTTCTTGTTGCTGGACGTCGCTGAACTTTAGTTTTTCTGGCAGAGAATCGTATAGTTGGATAGGAATGTCTAGCGACGATGAATAATCTTGCGAAGCTAGTAGATTCTTGATATATTCGCTGGCGTTTTTCTTGTAATCAGTTTGCGGCTGCGCGTACTTAATGCCGACAATTTGAAAAGTGAGCAATTTGTGTTTAGGCTCTATATATGTTCCGAGTTTTTTCTGATTGGCTTCGTTAGAATCGTCGCTCTTCTTTTCGGCGGCGGTCCGCGTGTCGGACTTGACTGCGATATCGCCGCAAGCTTGCTTCGGGTAATCATAAATCAAGCTGGGCTTTTGGTAATCTTTGTTGGCTTCGTTGGTTTTTGCTTCGATGTAGTCTTGCTGTATTTTCTTGAGCAGCGTTTGTTCGGCTGAATTACGGTAGCAAACCTGATAAGTATGGCCGTTTAATTTTTCTTGGACGTTTTTAAGCCATGTAGATTTTTGGTTAGTGTCGGCTGGCTCGGTTTCAAGATTAAGCTTCTTGCCAAATAATGAGACTGCTTCTTGAGCGGAGACCACCACTGGTATGCCGTTTAGGTGTGACGCATCGGTTGCTAGCATATAACGGCGTAGAAGCTGCTGGTCGGTGAAAGTATAGTTGCTATTATATATGGCGTTAGTGTAATAGCCGTAAGTTGTCATATCGTCTGCTTTGGGGTTAGAGTTGCCGAAGTCTTCTTTGTCATTTTGGATTAGGCGTAGCGCGGGGATTTGGGGTAAACCGCTTATTTTGTCAACGATATAATAGCCAGCGGCGTCGTATTTGCTGCCGATTTCTTTGAGATTGGTTAGCTTGTTGTTGGCAGTTTTAGCGTATTTTTCAAATTGCTGGTCATTGAAATCACTTATGACTGGCGAAGAAAAATTAACAGTCACTCGTTGTTCTTCTGGAAGTGAGTCGGGCATCCAAGAAGCTGGTAGCAGGGCTGGAGCTTCGGTACTCTTGTCGTAAGCTAATCCCAGCGATTTATATTTGTCTTGCAAGTTCTGATAGTATTTTTTCTCGAACGCTTTGAGTTCTCTAATTTCTTCTAAGGATAGGTTGTTGGTGATTCCTAAAGCTTTGTTTGGTATATTTGGTGATGCTTTGACAAGGTAGCGGTCGTTGCCAACTTTCTTTATAAACATTTCTGCGCTCTTTTCGGCGCCAGTAAAGACAATAATTATGGCGATTAACGCCGCGAATAACAAGCTTGCCACGATAGTGGAAGCGAAAAGCATGCCGCATTTTGAATGAAGCTTGGTGCGGGCTAGTTTTACAGCGTACGATGGGCGAATCATGTGATAGCTCCGTCTTTTAATTCTATGACGCGGTCGGCTTGGCGGGCAATGCTCGCATCGTGAGTAACTATAACAATTGTCGAACCGAGAGTTGAGCGGATTTCGCGGAACAGATCGATAATTGATTGACTGTTGGTCGAATCCAAGTTGCCAGTTGGCTCGTCGGCCAGAATGATACGCGGATTGTTTATTAGCGCTCGAGCAATTGCGGCACGTTGAATTTGCCCGCCTGAAAGTTCTTTGGGTAGGCGGTTTGCGTACTCTTCTAGACCGACTTTTTGGAGTAGCCAAGTTACTTTGGCGTCGATAAGATTTTTCTTTTTAGCAGTAAACATGGCTGGTACAGCAATATTGTCGCTAAGCTGCAAAAAAGGCTGTAGATAAAACGATTGAAAAACAAAGCCGATAGTATTTTGACGAAGCTGGCTGAGCTGGCTGTCGCGCAAGTTAGTCGTCTCCTTGGATTCGATGACAACAGATCCTGAGGTTGGCTGATCAAGGCAGCCGATAATTTGCAGTAGCGTACTTTTGCCGCTACCGCTAGCGCCAGTAATGGTGATAAGCTCGCCTTGTTTGATTGCCAGGTTTATTCCGCGAAGCGCTTTAACGGTTTGCTTGCCGAGTTTGTAGTCTTTCGAGACGTTATTGAGGAAGATTGCTGTTTGGCTAGAATTCGTCGCGATTGCGCTTTCTGATATTTTGACCCCTGTTAAAGTTGTTTCCATACTATAATCCTTATGTATAAGTATAGCATGGATCGGCTAGCGTTATTATGCTGAGTGCTTTGTTATACAGAGGCGGAAGCTTTAATCGTAGGTGGCTATTTGCTAGTGGGCGATGTGCCTGTAGGCGAGGCCGGCACTGCTGGCGGCAGTGGATCAACGTTGCTTGGCGGCGTTCCTCCTTTCCAACAATCCTCCGTGTTGAGGCTATATCGCTGGGAATGTCTTTGTAGTTCTTCAGGACCCACTGCTCTGATACGTTCTCTATCTTGGTCGCAGACTACGACAAGCCGGGACGTGTCATGACTTGGATGCTCAGACGGCATCGGTTTTTGTGGCTGATTGCGTGCTGGCTTTGGATTGTCGGCTCTGCAGGCTGTGGCTGCCGCCAATAAGCCGGTGAATCCTAATGTTAATAGTGCTTCGCGGCGGCTAAGAACATTTACTTCTCCTGCTCCTGTTGGGCTTTCTGGACGCTTTGGAACTATTGCCATGATACTTCAATCCCCTCCTTCGGGATTAGCGGCTTGTAGCCTATATGCAACCCACCTAGCATTTATAATAATAAGTATTACTATATACTTTTATAGCGAAATAATCAAATGGTGCTCAAGCAAAAAACAAATACCCCGCCCTAACAAGCGGAGTATTTGAGCCTGCTCTAAACTACGAAGAGTTAGCGCTTTGAGTATTGCTCGCGTTTGCGGGCGCTGCGCAGGCCGTATTTCTTGCGCTCTTTCTCGCGCGGGTCGCGCTTCATGAAGCCGGCCTTCTTGAGCGGAGCGCGCAAGTCGGCAGCACCAGCAGTAATCGCTTTGGCGATGGCTTGCTTGATAGCGTCAACCTGGCCGCTAAGCCCGCCGCCGCGTACTAGTACGCTGACGTCAAACTCTTTTTGCTTGTTGACGGTTGCTAGCGGATCAGTAATCTCGGCTAGCAAAGTCTTGTTGCCTGATAGGTATTCATCGGCAGTCTTGCCGTTGATGGTGATCGCGCCTTTACCGGCGGTCAGGCGAGCGCGGGCAGTAGCGCTTTTGCGCCGGCCCAAGCCGTAATCGTATTTGTCGGTAGCCATTTACTTAACCTCTACTTTCTCTGGTTTCTGAGCTGCGTGGTCGTGCTCGACACCCGGGAATACACGCAGGCGAGCCATACGGCCGGCTGCGAGTTTATTCTTGGGCAGCATACCTTTGACGGCGTGCTCAATGATGCTTGCCGGGCTTTTGGCGCGGAGATCTTTGAGCTGAGCTTCTTTCAAACCGCCTGGGAAACCGCTGTAGCTGTAGTATATTTTGTCAGTTTCTTTATCACCAGTCACGACAAGTTCGCTAGCGTTAACGACGATAACGTAATCGCCGTTGTCAACGTGCGGCGTGTAAGTTGGCTTGTATTTACCAGTGAGGTAGCTAGCGATCACGGTCGATAATCGGCCCAGGCTAGCGTCGCGGGCGTCAATCAATATCCAGCGACGAGCAATGTCGGCAGGCTTCTGTGAAAAGGTTTTTCCAGCCATTACTTAGCCTCCTTTACTGCTTTTGGCATTGGTTTGAGTTCGTCGACGAATTCAACGATTGCCATTTGAGCGCCATCGCCAACGCGCAGCCGAGTGCGCTCGACGCGAACGTGCCCGCTAGTGCGGCCAGTTAGCTGCGGCGCGATTTGGTCGACAAGCTTGACGGCGGCAACTTGCGTACTGAGTCCAGCGATGACCGCCCGGCGGTTGGCTAGATTGCCTTTTTTGGCTTTGGTGATTAGTTTTTCGATATAACGTACGAGCTCTTTGGCTTTGGGCAAAGTTGTCTCAATACTTTCTTCCATCACCAAGCTCGTCGCTAGACCTTTCAGGAGCGCTCGCCTTTGGTCGCGTTCGCGGCCGAGCTTGCGTCCTCTGTATCCATGTCGATGCATTTAGAGCTCCAATTCTGCTAGTTTATCTTTTACTTCGTCAAGCGCCTTGCTACCGAAACCTTTAAGCTCGCGCAAGTCTTGCTCGTTGAGCGTGACTAAATCGTGAACGGTACGAATTTCGTTATTGACTAAGGCGTTAGCGGTACGAGCGCTCAGGCCTAAGTCTTCGATTGAGGCGTTCAAGCCGTCATTATCGTCCTCGACCTCAGTACCAAGTGCTGGCGCAGATTCGACAGTAGTACTGCCGGCCAGAGCTGTGTACTGATTGACGAGAATAGCGGCAGCTTCTTCGAAAGCTTCGCGCGGTGTCAGGCTACCGTCGGTTTCGATGGTCATCTCGAGCTTATCGAGGTTAGTCTCTTGACCGATACGAGTCGGGTCGACCTTGAAGCGAACACGGGTAACCGGGCTAAACATAGCATCGATTGCAATCATGTCGCTGTGCAGGCGTTTTTCGCTAGATTCTTCAATAGGCTGGTAACCGCGACCTGATTCAACTACTAGATCGATGACAACTGTCTTGTTTGGGTCGTCAACGTGGCAAATCACGTGGTCAGGATTCATCACCTCGACATCAGCATTGGTTGCGATATCGCCAGCAGTAATGACGTCGGCGCCAGCTTTCTCGAGGCGCAACTCGACTGGCTCGTCGGTAGCAATGCGGAAGTTGACGCCTTTGAGATTCAAAGTAATATCGACGACGTCCTCTTGAATGCCAGGAACAGTTGTGAATTCATGCGTGGCACCTTCGATTCGGAAAGCGACAATCGCGCCGCCGCGGATGCTGGAGAGCAATACGCGACGCAGGCTGTTGCCGAGCGTGTTGCCGTAATTAAAGTGCAGCGGCTCAATAACAAACGTACTTGAGTTCTCGCTGTTATCGATAATCTTGGCGAGCGCTGGGTTGTGAATAACTTTAGACATTTTAATCTTTCCTCCCTTTTTAACGTGAGTAGTACTCAACAATTAGCTGCTCGTTGATGCCCG
>JABCNZ020000046.1 GCA_013333845.2 Candidatus Saccharimonadota bacterium | reverse complement strand
CTTGCCGTTTTCGTCGTCTGCTTGAGAAGTAGTATTATGGCCAGGTCCTTGATTTGTCTGATTATGCTGGTTCATGCTAATCAAACTGGTAAACAGCCAGTATAACAAAACTGTTGCTAGTACAACGGCCAATATCCCGATAACAACTTTTATTTTTCTATGGTTTGCTTGTTGGTTTTCCATATTCCTCTCCTCAGAATACAATACTTCAATTTAAGCATAGGCGATATGGAAAGTCAAATAACGAATCAATCGATCAAATTAAAAAAATAGACAGCTGTCATTGCTGCTGTCTTTGGTACCCCGCACAGGAATCGAACCTGCAACCTTTGGTACCGGAAACCAACGCTCTATCCAGTTGAGCTAACGGGGCACATTTGGTACGCCCGGCAGGATTCGAACCTGCGACCCCTTGGTTCGAAGCCAAGTACTCTAATCCGCTGAGCTACGGGCGCCTATCGCAATTATATCACATATTGTATAATCAAACTATGAACATACAGCAGGACATCTCTCTCAAAAAGCTTACAACTATGCAGCTCGGCGGTGTGGCTCGGCAAGTTGTCGAGGTTAGAACTCGCGCCGATATCGCCGAAGCAGTACGCTATGCTCATGAGCACAATCTGGATATATACGTTCTCGGTGGCGGCAGCAATACGTTAGCGCGCGACGAGGGTTTCGACGGACTTATTATACTCAATCGCATCCCAGGTTTTGAAGTTGTTGACGAAACTGACGATTTGGTGACGATTGTAACTGGTGCTGGCGAGGTTTGGGATGACTTCGTACGGCGGACGGTCGAGATGAATCTCAGCGGCGTGGAATGCTTGTCGGCGATTCCCGGTACGGTCGGTGCGGCGCCTGTACAGAATATTGGTGCTTATGGCCAAGAGGCTGCTTCAACGATTGTCTCGGTCAATGCCTACGATACGCGCGATAATCAATTTGTAACTATTAGCAATGCTGAGTGTGATTTTGCGTATCGCCATAGTATCTTTCGCGGTCGATGGGCAGGGCGCTATATCATAACGTCAGTGACGTTTAGCTTGTCGCGGCATCAATCTCGACCGCCGTTTTATGCAGCGATTCAGCGTTATTTAGACGAGCACAATATTCACGATTATTCACCGCAAACATTACGCGAAGTTGTGATGAAGATTCGCTTTGATAAGTTGCCCGACCCGAAAGTCCGCCCAAACACTGGTTCGTTCTTCAAGAACGCTATTGTTTCGGCTGATAAATTATCTAAATTGCAGCAGAAGTATCCTGATGTCCCGCATTATGATATGTCGCATGGTACATACAAAATTCCAACTGGCTGGCTAATTGATCAATGTGGGCTCAAAGGTACGCTTCATTATGGTATGCGCGTCCACGACAAAAACGCACTAGTCCTTATTAATGAGTCGGCACAGAGCTATGAAGATCTAGCGCAAGCTCGCCAAAAAATTATTGACACCGTTTACCAAAAATTTGGTATCACCATTGAGCAAGAGCCGTTAGAGATACCTGGCAAAAACTCAGAAAAAGCATAGCCATTTTATAAATTGTGCGCTACAATTAAGTCATGAAGCGTAAAGAGGGCGGGTTTACTATAGTTGAAGTGGTTATTGCAGTTACCGTCATCGGTGTGCTGCTGATAATTGCTATGACTACGCTCAATGGCTTGACGGCGAAAGGTCGCGATGCAACCCGTAGAGCTCGCGCTGAAGCCATGGCTCTAGATCTTGAACGTTATTATAAATACAACACCACTTCCAGGGGGCATGAATATCCAACTGGCAACGCGCTGTTAGCTGATATAGGCAAATATTTTAGTGACACTACAGTTGTGCAAGATCCCTCTCGTTCTGGCAATAGGCTAGTCAAGAGCTGCCCGGCGGCTGGCCCGATACCAGCCAGCTGGGGCTGGACGGATGAGCAGAAAATGCTCTATAGGTATTGCGCTCAAGACAGAGAGAGATCCGACTGCGATAAAGTTTACGGCGCTTCGGGTAAGGATGTTTGCGTCGGTTTCAGAATATATTACTATAGCGAATCAGATAATGCGCTTTATCAGGTGAATAGCATATGGTCAAGATGAGAACGGATGAAGGTTTTACAATCGTTGAGGTGGTAGTTACACTGTTATTTATTTCGATAATATCGCTTGGTATATTAACGATGCATACCCAGGTTAGTATACTCTCGATTATCAACCGCCAGGATCAAAAGGCTAGTTATTTAGCGTACGATAATATGCGTAAGTATGTTAACGGAGCTCCGCCAACTTGGTTTTTGTGTACCAGTCAGCTGCCAGGCGCTGTGCAGCAGGTATTGCTTGACTCAGAAGGGCATATTAGTGAGTTGCCCGGAACTACCAAGCAAAAAGTTGTGGCATCGGCGCCGTATGGTTGCGGCGACACTGTCAGTAGTTTGGGTATGCCGATTCGTGTTGAGTCTGTAGTAACATATGGTAATGGTAAGAGGGTAACCCATGTTGCATATGCGGCATTCTAATCAATCTGGATTCACTATCGTGGAGCTAATAGTGACGACGGCCGTTATGTTTATAGTGGTTGTAATATTTGGCGGTATTATATCAGCATCTTACCGCCAGGCTATAGCAGCAGATGCGCTTGCTTCAATGACGCGTGACATGCACGTGACGATGGACGCTATCGAAATGGATGTTTTGGCTTCAGTCGAGATTGCCTCTACTTCTAGAAGGGGTGATATGAATATGATCGATCGGTATGGATATGGCGCGGTGAGTACTCCTGCGCCTACTCTGCAAACTTGGAAATATTTTGGCGGAGGTGGTAATAGGCGGGCCTTACTCCTGATACAATATGCGACTAATTTGCGGCGCGGGGCAGGCTCTCGCGAGGTAGTTTATGCTGCAACAAAAAGGTTTAATTGCAGTACAGAAAGACGTCTCCAGCCAAAATACAGACAGATGGTGGTCTACTTCATGCGGGACAATACATTGTATCGAAGGGTTATATTTGATGATATAAAAAGCGAAAGATATAAAGCCCTTGGTGTTAACGCTTCTGCTATATGTGGTACCGGCGATGAAAATAACGAATTTTGGCGCAAGATCGCAGTACAATCCATACCTCCGCAGTCGTCCGAATTTACTGGCGGTGCAACGCCAGGGCGATCGCTTTATCGCGACGAAACAATTGCTCGCAACGTTTCGGCATTTGATGTTCAATATTTTAAGGATGATACACCAATAGCCAACCAGTACGATGCTGCTCACAGCTCCGACCATATGTTTGAAAATGCTAACAAGGTTAAAATTGATATAACAATTAGTCCTCCTGTGGGGGGAGTGTCTAAAATATCTCAGTCATTAACTGTTCGGAAAGGAAATGAGGAATGATTCGCTTTGATAAGGGCTATTCTCTAGCAGTAATGATTATAATGACAACATTTATATTGGCGGTGCTAGCGGCTGCATATCGCGTTACTACGCGTTCGTATATTTATTCTCGCGAGGAGTATTATTATAAGCTGGCTCAAGAAGCTGGCGAATCGGGGACGGCGGCAGCTAATGCGTGTCTAGATATAAACAACTGGAAACAAACATGGGGTCATGTTGCTGGGGCTGCTGGCTTGTATCTGACGCCAAGCAGCGACTGCAAAGGTCAAGACGGTAAGATTCCGACCAATAAATACGTTATGAGCGAAGGTTCGATCCGTACAATTTTCACCGTTGGCGATCTTAATTTTCATGATGATCATCATTCAGATGTCTCGGCTGTTGGCAAAACGCAGCTTGTGGATTCTGGCGGTACGGTTTTGCGAGAGTACACTGTTTCGGTTAAAAAACTTATCACTCGTCCCGGTCTGATTGCTACGAAGTCTTCTAGCGGTACTTATCGAACGTGCGGTATTCTATCCAATAGTATTTGGTGCTGGGGCAGGAATCGTTATGGCCAGTTGGGCAACGGGAGGTCTGTTGGTCATAACCCAAGCAATCCAGCAAAAGCTGCGCTTAGCGTCGATTCCGATATACCAGTCAAAGTAGTTAAACAAACAGGGGTTCTCTACGGTAAGAAAATTGATGACTTATTTACCGCTCAGTATCATAGCTGCGCTCTAGCTGAAGGTAAAGTTTATTGCTGGGGTTATAACGGTACTGGTCAGCTTGGTAATGGACGATCTGGAGAAGAAGAACATTCAAATGTTCCTATTGAGGTTAAGGGGGCGCTGGCTGGTAAAACGGTAACTAGTATCGGCGGTTCGTATAATACTTCGTGTGCTATCGCTGGCGGCAAGATATATTGCTGGGGTGAGGGTTTTCACGGCGTGACTGGTACTGGTGACAATACAAAGGTACGCCCATGGCCGACTTTAGTTAAATCAGGTATTTCTGGCGGTCTGCCGAATAGTTATACGGCAACTGCGCTAGCGACCAGTGGTACGCGGTCGATGAATATGTGCGCTATCGCCAATGGCTTTGCTTATTGCTGGGGCCAGAATAATGTTGGTCAGATTGGCAATAATACATCTGCTAGCCCTGCCGCTCAGCCAGTCTATAGTCCTATGAGAGTTTCTGGTTTGACCAATGTAACGAATATATCACAGGATGGATATTTGGCTCAAAGCGGCGAGGCAGACAGGTTTACTCACGTATGTGCTGCTGCTAACGGCGAGGCATACTGCTGGGGTAATGGTCGCGCTGGGCAATTAGGTATGGCGCATATCGGCTATATTGCCAAAAAGGCTACTCCAGTCAAGGTTGATCGGCCAGCAGGCTTGTCGCCGTCAGATAAAGTGAAGAAGGTTGAAGTGGGCATTTGGCATTCATGCATGCTTATGAATAGCGGTAGAGTGTTCTGCTGGGGGACTAATGCTTATGGTCATTTGGGGGCAAATCTTGCTCCTGGCGCGCTTCCTAACAATCGATCGGTAAAACCGATAGAGATATTGGTTGGCCCAGGCGGGATTCCGGCGGGGCAACGGATAATTGATCTAGCTGCCGGTGCTAACCGTGGATGCGCGGTGGTAGAAAACGGACACTCGTATTGCTGGGGTCTGAATGACGCCGGGCAGATTGGTGACGGTACCCATATTGATGCCCGCGCACCAACCGAATCATTATTCTTGCGCCCGACGCAGAACCGCTACATCTATTAAAAAACCACTTGCGCTTTCGTTATCGGTGTAGTATTATCAAATTACAATTAACTAACATAATAAATAGGGGGCACATTACTGTGACAACAAAACAACTTAAAAACCGAGGTTTCACCCTTGTTGAGCTCTTGATTGTGATCGTCATCATCGCGATTTTGACGGTGATTTCACTGATTGCTTATAATGGTATTCAGAACCAGGCAAAAACTTCAGCGTCTCAGGGTGTCATGAAGAATGTTGCTGATAAAGCACAAATTTATAATACTCAACAGCCTGATGGAGCTAATGGGTATCCAGCGGCGGTAGATGACTTATCTGCAGCAGGCAAAAGCGGTGAAACTTGGTATCTTGAGTCAAGCGCGTATGTAGTTGGTGGTAGTGGTAAGCCAACAAGCGCGCCGACTGGTGCTGATGCATCTAAAACAATTTGGTACAAAGCTTGCGATGATGCTAAAGGTCGTCATGTAGGTATAACGATTTGGGGATGGAATTTCTCAAAGAACGAAGCGATTGAACGTGTAGTTGGTGAGTGCTAAAATAGCTACTTCACTAGTAAAATACTCCGGTTTTCACCGGAGTATTTTTTGCCTAGATATTGGTTTTTGGTTGATAATGCCCTAGACTTGATTTAACTCTCTACAAAACTCCCTCACTTCCTCGCGCAAAACTCCTAATCTCTTCTCGTTCTCGCGGGCGTCAATCGCTTGCTTGATCCACTCAGCGATTTGCGCCATGTCGTCGGGCTGGCAGCCGCGGGTGGTGATGGCGGGCGTGCCTAGGCGAATGCCGCTGGGCCGGAACATCGGCAGCGGGTCGTCGGGTACGGCGTTGGCGTTTAGTGTCAGACCGATCTTATCGATAGCGATCTCGGCAGTTTTGCCATCGATACCAAAACTCTTGTTGATATCGGCTAATATCAAGTGATTGCTGGTGCCACCAGTCACTAGCTGGAAGCCGCGTTTTTGCAACTCCTCGGCTAGCTGCGCGGCGTTAGCGACGATATTTTTCGCGTAGTCGCGGAACTCGGGCTGCAGCGCTTCGCCAAAAGCTACTGCCTTGGCAGCAATAGTGTTCATATGCGGGCCGCCTTGCATGCCTGGGAAGACTGCCCTATCAATTAGTGTCGGGATGTTCTCGAGCGTTTTGGCGGGTTTTTTGAGCGGACTAGTCATCTTGCCCATACTGAGTATTAAGCCGCCGCGAGGGCCGCGCAGTGTCTTGTGGGTGGTAGTAGTCATGACATGAAAGCCGTAATCAAGCGGATTCTTGGCTACGCCGCCAGCGATTAACCCGGCAATATGCGCTACGTCAGCCATCAGTAGGCAGCCGTCGATTTCGCGGCCGATTTCGACGAATTTCGCCCAGTCCATTTCGCGCGGGTAAGCGCTAAAACCTGCTAGAATAATGCGCGGCTGGTGTTCGTGTGCTAAGCGGCGAATCTCTTCGTAATCAATCTCGCCGGTTTCGATATTTTTCATTTTGTACGGGACGAAGTTGTATAAATTAGCGCTGCGGGTGACAGGCGAG
>JABCNZ020000045.1 GCA_013333845.2 Candidatus Saccharimonadota bacterium | reverse complement strand
GCTGCGCATCAGACATCCGCTCGATGAGCCAAGGTCGTGCTGCATCGACGATGGAGCTAGCTCACTACGAGGAAGTTCCGCCAAACGTTGCTGCCGAGATTATCGAAAAACGCAACAAGTAGTTTGATAATTAACTCTAGCGAGAACTTCGCTAAATATGCAAACACGCCTCTCACCAAGGCGCGTTTGCTGCTATAATAGATACATGAGCTACCAGCTAGCTGTTCAATTTTACAGGCGTAATCGCTTGCAGGTACTCTGCGCGCTATACGTAGTGATTTTAACTTCTGGCGTGATTACCTCAATTGCGCTGTCTGATGATTCGCACTGGACAAGCTGGAGTCTTAGCCGGTTGGGCGAGACTAGCACCAACCGCCAGTCGGCTTTGGCCTTTAATACTGGTGTTTTTGCCTCAGGATTGATACTTACTGCTATCGGTATTTGCATGACCCGAAGCTATGCTAAGCTTCAGCAATCGCGCACCGCCAAATTGTCGGCTTGGCTGATGATTACTTTGTCCATATGTATGATTGGCGTAGCGCTTTGTCCGAATGACACTATGCACGCAGCGCATTTTGTTTTTTCGCGCGGGATAATTGTCGCTATGGTGTTAATGATGCTGACTTTACCGTCGAGCCTTAATTATTTGACACAGCGCGAGCGGCTGTTGTCATTCGGCTTTCCGATTTTTGCAGCAATTCTGGCAACTCAGGGCTACATCTTGCGAAGCTTCTGGTTTGTCATTATCGAAGCTATATTGGGACTGCTGGCTGCTATTTGGTTGTTTATCGTTTGCCGGCATATTGATAAGCGTTTACGCCAGTAGCCACTTTACACCCGCAGAGCTTTCAACTATAATAAGAAATAACGCGCGACGCGTTTTGTCGAGGTGGTAACACTTTCGATAATTGCTCGCGTCGTGAATAACATAATACTAACGTTAGGAGAACTACTTCTATGGCAGACTTTGACCGTTCAAAGCCTCACATCAACGTCGGTACCATGGGTCACGTCGACCACGGTAAGACGACTTTGACCGCCGCCATTACCCACGTTTTGGCTAAGCGGCTCCCAAGCGACGTGAACAAAGCGCGCGACTACGCGGACATCGATAACGCACCAGAGGAAAAGGCACGTGGTATTACTATTGCTACCTCTCACCAGGAATACGAGTCAGAGAATCGCCACTACGCGCATGTCGATATGCCAGGCCACGCCGACTACGTCAAGAACATGATCACCGGCGCTGCTCAAATCGATGGTGCTATTCTCGTGGTGGCTGCCAACGACGGCCCATTACCGCAAACTCGCGAGCACGTATTGTTGGTTCACCAGGTTGGCGTGCCGAAGATTATCGTCTTCCTCAACTAAATGGACTTGGCCGACCCAGAGCTGGTCGAATTGGTCGAAATGGACGTTCGCGAGCTGCTCACCAAGAACGGCTACGACGGCGACAATACGCCAATCATCAAGGGTTCAGCCACCAAAGCTCTCGAAGGCGACAAAGAGTCTGAAGACGCTATCATGGAATTGGTCAAGGCGATGGACGACTACTTCGAGCTGCCAAAGCGCGACCTCGACAAGCCATTCTTGATGCCAATCGAGGACGTCTTCTCGATCAAAGGCCGCGGTACAGTTGCCACTGGCCGTATTGAGCAAGGTGTCATCAAACTGAACGACCCAGTCGAAATCGTCGGTCTAAAACCAACTCAGAGTTCGGTCGTAACTGGTATCGAAGCCTTCAAGAAAACCCTCGACCAAGGTCAAGCTGGCGACAACGCTGGTTTGCTGCTGCGCGGTATCGAGCGCGAACAGATTGAACGCGGCCAGGTCATTGTTGCTCCAGGCACACTGACTCCGCACACTGAGTTCGAGGCTGAGGTTTACATCCTTAAGAAAGAAGAGGGTGGACGCCACACGCCGTTCAGCAAGGGCTACAAGCCGCAGTTCTACTTCCGCACCACTGACGTGACCGGTGAAGTTGAATTGCCAGCCGACAAAGAAATGGTTATGCCAGGCGACCAAGTAACCTTCAAGGTTAAATTACTCGCCCCAATCGCTATGGACAAAGGTCAAGACTTCGCTATCCGCGAAGGCGGCCGTACTGTCGGCGCTGGCGTGGTGACCAACATCATCAAGTAATTTACAACTCTGTAAGTTACTGCCGAAAGCACCTCCGGACTATCGGGGGTGCTTTTATTGTCTGCAACTAGCGGTCACCGACAAGATTAAATCTCGACACACCTTATCGCCCGCGCAATTCTTGCAATTCACGCTAATTATTGCTATAGTAATGTTCGTATTAATTAATCACCTCGAGAACTCTGCCAGACGCTAACGAAACCGATTCGAGCGGAGGTTACGAGGTAAAAGGAGTAATAAAATGGCCGAAGATAAAGGTCTCACCATCCGCATCCGCCTCAAGGCGTATGACCACACAGTTATTGATGAATCTGCTAAGCGAATCGTCGACACCGCTGTTCGTACTGGCGCGACAGTCGCCGGACCAGTGCCGCTACCAACTCGCCGCAGCACTTATACAGTAACGAAAAGCCCGCACGTCTACAAAATGGGCGGCGAGACATTTGAAATGCGCGTGCACAAGCGCTTGATTGACATTTCTAACGCTACGCCAAAAACCATCGAGAACTTGCAAAATCTATCATTGCCAGCTGGCGTTGACGCCGAAATTAAAATGTAAATAGCATCTCGCTCTTTGCGCAAGAAAAGACCCTACGGGCACCGAGAGAGTCTTTTCTTTTTCTATGAGACAGAATGGCAGCTAGAGAGTCGCGAAAAACAGGGAAGTACGACGCTTATGATATACTTTAATTATGGCTTCACAGCGGCACAAACAACGCACATATGCCCGCAACCGTGTATTTAGCCGGCGCGGCAACGAAAAGTTCGAGCCCGACGGCGTCTATTTGCTAAAACTAGTCACGGTAACGATTGCTGGCACATTGTGGCTAAAATTCAAAGTGCCGCTAAGTATCGGCAGCTTAGCGCTATCAGCCTTTCCGCTGGGGCTAATTGGCGGAGCACTGGCCGTTTATCTCTGGGAAAAGCGCCCAGGCAACCGGCACATATGGTACGCGATTTTGCTAGTCGTAGCTATTGTGTCATATTTCTTGCCAGCGGGAATCTTGCTTTGATAGCCGACAAAAGTTTGTACTTAAATAACTCCAAATTTTTAGCGCTTCGTCTGTACATGAATACGGCATGATATAATGAATTCAGGAGGGCACATGGCACTAACTAATGACGACAAGCAATGGATTAAAGAAGCAATCGTTGAAGGCGTTAATGGAGCGTTGGAGACAATTGTACTACCGCGATTTGACGCAGTTGAAGCAGATATATCGGAACTGAAAAGAGACGTCTCTGGGCTGAAAGAAGATGTCTCTAGTTTGAAAAGCGACATGCACGAGGTCAAAAGCCGGCTCGACAGTGTTGAGAGTGATATTCGCGAAGTCAAGGATCGACTTAACGGTGTTGAAAGCGAGATGCGCGAGGTCAAAAATCGACTCGGGCGAGTTGAAGGCGAGCTGCAGGCACTTACTAACGATATTGAAGAAATATACGACGTTATTTATGGCAAGCCGAACAAAACCCTGATGAGCGCCAGCTTTTCCAAGATGTCGTCAAAAGAAAAGCTGCTAGTCATTAACGAAGAATTGTTAAAAATAGCGAAAGATACGGGCGTTGTTTTGCCGCGCTAAAAAGCGATCGTATAGAAACTTATAATCTAATGTATCAATCCACAAAGACAGCATTAAGACCTTAATTTAAAATGATTCGATTTTATTTACAAAAACTAGTTCGCGATAAAGTCGTGAAAAAATGTCTGGATGACGAAGAAGTTTTACATACGGAGTACCGTATATTAGACAAACAAGAGTTTCGCCGCGAGTTGCTCCGCAAGGTTCACGAGGAGGCGGACGAAATTCCGCTGGACGATAATCAGCGTGATGAATCGCTCAAAGAGTTGGCCGATTTGCAGGAAGTCGTTGATACACTGCGCCAGGATTTTGGCTTTTCTATAGAACAAGTCCAAGAGGAAATGTCGCGTAAAAGGCAAGATAAGGGCGGCTTTGACAAACGACATTACATTATATATCATGATTTGTCTGATGATAGTAAATGGGTGGAAATCTTCCGCGCTCAGCCAGAGAAGTATCGCGAAGAAACGGCGGATAGTAAAGAACGGAGCCGTTGCGCAAAAATCAGCAAGGGCACGTACAAGCATAGCAAATCAGGCAAACTATACGAGGTGATCGGCCTAGCCTTAGAAACTGAGACGGAAGAGCTTTTGGTGATCTACCGACCTCTCTATGAGAATGAATATGAATTATTCGCCCGTCCTGCCAGTATGTTTACGGAAACAATAGTACTGGACGGGAAATCTGTGCCGCGATTTCAGAAAATAAACTCTGAAATTAAGATGTAAGCGTGATGAAGACGGTTACTTTTATCACCGGCAATCCGCACAAAGCAGATTATTTATCGCGCATGCTGGGCTTACCGCTGAAACATCGGGCGGTTGACTTAACGGAAATTCAATCAACGAGCTTGGAAGAGATTGTTGAACATAAGGTTCGCCAG
>JABCNZ020000044.1 GCA_013333845.2 Candidatus Saccharimonadota bacterium | reverse complement strand
TAGCTTTGGTCGGTTTTTTCATAATCTAACTCCTATTCTCTCCTATTTCTGAAGTGTCGAACCTTATAATTTTTCGCGGATTAATTTCTGCGCCAGGCTCGGGTTGGCTTGACCTTTGGAGCGCTTCATGACTTGACCGACCAGGTAGCCGATGGCTTTGTCTTTGCCAGCTTTGATGTCGGCAATGGAAGCTGCTGAAGTTGGGTCGTTTAGCACTTCGTCAACGATGGCAGCGATGACAGATTCGTCGGATACCTGCAACAAGTTCTTTTCCTTGGCAATATCCTCCGGCATAACGCCAGCGTACTTTTCATTGAATAAATCGAGAAAGATTTCCTTGGCGCTGTTCGAGCTAATCGTCCCTTTTTCAGCCAGCAGTGCCAAGTGCGTCAAGCGGCGCGGACCGACTAATCCAGACTCAACTTTTTGATAGTCTAATTGTTCGTCTGGCGTGGAAGCAAATAAGTTAAAAATCCGTTTAGCTAGCCGGTCGTAAGTCTGGCGATCAACATTCAAATCCTCCAGCACTGATTGCTCGTTGCTGTCAGTCAGAGAGTAAATGGCGTCCAGAACTTTGGCAGCTTCCTGATGAGCTAGCACCGTATCAATTACCGAATGGTCCAACTTCAAACTTACCCAGCGTTCTCGGTATTCGTTCGGCAACGCCGGCACTTCAGCTTGGATTCGAGCAATTTCCTCGTCGCTCAGCACCACTGGCGGAATGTCAGCATCAGGCATGTAGCGATAGTCCTGGGCATCCTCCTTCGAGCGCTGTGAAGTAGTAATTTGCTGGTCGTCACTCCAGCCGCGGGTTTCCTGGACCACTGGCTCGCCGCGCTCTAATAGCTCAACTTGACGTTTGAACTCGTATTCAGCGGCACGCTCGACACTGCGGAACGAATTGAGATTCTTTACTTCCGCGCGTTTGCCGAGTTCTGTGGCGCCCTTCTTAGCCACCGAAATATTGACATCAAAGCGCATATTGCCGTGATACAAATCACCGTGCGTGACGCCAGCGTAGACCATCAATTTGTGCAGCTCCGAAGCGTATGCCTTGGCTTCCTCGGCAGAATGCATGTCTGGTTCAGAGACGATTTCAATCAGCGGTGTACCAGCACGGTTGAGATCAACCAGCGAATAGCCGTCGTGGTGCGTCAACTTACCAGCGTCTTCCTCCATGTGCGCATGATGAATCCGCACCCGCTTGAGCGAACCATCTTCTAGCGGCGCATCGACATAGCCAGCCAAGCTGATCGGCTGGTACATCTGCGAGGTCTGATAGCCCTTTGGCAAGTCAGGATAGAAATAGTGCTTGCGATCAAACCGGCTGACGTGGGCAATCGGTGCGTTCAACGCTTTACCGGCACGCACCGCCAGTTCGACAGCGTGCTTGTTGAGCACCGGCAGCATTCCTGGCAGGCCAAAATCGATTTCATGCGTTTTTTCGTTCGGCTCAGCATTACGCGCATCATTATCAGCCGGGCTAAACAGCTTGGTCCTGGTCGCCAGCTGGACATGGCACTCGATGCCAATGGTCATTTCATATTGTTGTAAAATTTCGTCGGATACTGCCATTAGATTGCTCCTAAATCTTTCAATGCTTGTTTGTAAGCGGCCAGAGCGCGGCGCGCAATATCATAATTTATCTTGACATCAGCTTCGTGTGCGATATGGTTGCGAATTTTGTGCGCGCCCCATATATGGTTAGCATTCGACCAAACCTTACCAGCGGCTTTCATGCGCTCGCCCATAGTCTCGCCCTTGTAGCGGCTATCGCGCAAGGCTTTGTCAACAAGCTTATCAGCGTTGAGTATAGCTAGCTGCCAGCTAGGAGCACTTTCTTTGTCGAGGCTATTTTCGATCGCCAGCCAGCGGGCGCGGAATTTTTCAACTTTGAGCTTCGGCGAACGCTTGCTAGCAAAGGCAATAAAAACTGCGCCGACAATCGCCAAAATCAGTACCGCGATCAAAATAAACCACGTTGCGAAATTATTATTCATTTTTGCCCTCCATATCGCCTGCTAATGCAATTAACTTAGCGTCGGATTTCATCGGCCCGACCAGCTGCGCGCCGATTGGCAGGCCGCTAGAACTACTACCTGCCGGTATACTGATCGCTGGCAAACCTGCCAGGCTCGGTGGTACCGTCATGACATCTGCCAAGTACATCTTGACCGGATCGCTAGTGTTTTCACCCAGGCCAAACGCCGGCGTCGGCGCGGTTGGCAGTAGCAAAAAATCGTACTTCTCAAATAGCTTGTTGAATTCGTTAATCAAAACAGTGCGCGCCTTTTGAGCTTTCAGATAATATGCATCGAAAAAGCCGCTGGATAGCACATAGCTGCCGATCATGATGCGGCGTTTGTTCTCGGTCATGAAGCCTTCGTTGCGGCTGCGGCCGTAGAGCTCGGCTAGCGTTTTGACACCTTCGGCGCGATAGCCGTAGCGTACGCCGTCGTAGCGCGCCAGATTGCTAGAAACTTCTGCTGGCACGACGATATAATAAATCGCCAAAGCATATTTAAGACTTGGCATATCGACATCTTCGACCACGTGGCCAGCTGCGCGTAATTTATCGGCAAAATCATTAACGTTAGCGCGAACTTCTGCGTCGACACCGTCGCCCATCGCCTCGCTGATCAGGCCAATCTTCAAATGCTCGCCGGCTGATTTCTGCATTTCAAAGTAATCCGGCAGCGTCGTCATATCTTTATCGTCGCGGCCAGCCATCACGCTGGTAACTAATGCCACATCGTCGGCATGCCGTGCGAAGCAACCCATCGTGTCAGTACTAGAAGCCATCGCCACCGCACCGTAACGGCTGCTCAAACCATAAGTCGGCTTGAAACCGTAAACACCGTTAAAACTAGCTGGCTGGCGAATTGAGCCGCCAGTATCGGTGCCAAGCGCAAACGGTACCACATCTAGCGCCGTTACAACCGCTGAACCGCCGCTAGAACCGCCGGCTACCTTGGTCTGGTCAACGGCATTATGCGTTGCACCAAAATATGAGTTCTCGGTCGAACCACCGTGCGCAAAAGCATCGAGATTCGACTTACCAATACAAATTGCGCCGGCCGCTTCAAGCTTCTCGACGACGGTCGCCTGGACTGGCGCTTGAAAGTTCTCGAGCATTTTCGCCGCCGCAGTAGTTGGCGCACCGAACGCCAAGTAATTATCCTTGACCACGAACGGTACGCCCGCTAGGACGCCCGGATTCTCACCTTTTTTGATCCGCTCGTCGATCTCGTCAGCTCGCTGCAGAGCGCGCTCCGCCGTCAGGCTCAGCAACGCATGATATTCCTTGATTTCTTGAGCTTTGGCGAGCGACCGCTCAATTTGTGTCCGCGCGGTGGTCTCGCCTTTTTTAATCCTATCGACTAATTCAATAATTTTCATAACTACAACACCTTTGGCACTTTCACGCAATTGTCGCTTTGCTCGGCTGCTAAGGCCAGCAGCTGTCGCCGCGATACGCTGCTGTCAATAATTTCGTCGTCGCGCCAGACGTTTTGCAGACCCGTCACCTGATACGTCGGCTTCACGCCGTCGGTATCCAACTCGTCCAGCTGATTGATATAATTGATAATTTTCTCGATATCGGCGCGAAGCGATTCAGCCTCCACGTCAGGCATCTGCAAACTGCTCAAGTGTGCCAAATGACGCACATCGTCGTTGGTAATTGTACTCATTATTCACTAATTATAACGCAGAAGCTAAATAAGTGGCAAAGGATTTTATATAAGTCGCAGAAACTTGCTCGTCCCACTTATGCTACAATAAGATAAGTTATGCCGCATCAAATCAAAAAGAAGCTAGGAGTTACATTATATAGAGGCGGGGCGGAGTTCCGTGTGTGGGCGCCGTTTGCCAAGCAAGTATTCATCAGCGGGACGTTCACCGCGGGCGATAAACAGCTGCTAACCAGCGAAGGCGACGGCTATTGGTTCGCGCTAATCCGCAATGTCGAGCCGGGCCACCAGTACAAATACATCATCGAGACACCCGACGGCCAGCTGCTCGAGAAGAACGACCCGCGCGCTCGAGCTATCACTAGCAGCGACAAGGGATTTTCGGTGGTTGTCGACAATAACTTCGATTGGCAGAACGATGCTAATTTCGCTATGCCGCCGCGCCAAGATCAAGTCATCTATGAACTGCATGTCGGCACTTTCAACCGCCCCGACGCTGCTACATCTGGTACCTTTGACAGTGCGATCGAAAAGTTGGACTACTTGCGAGATCTCGGTATTAACATTATTGAGCTGATGCCAATCACCAGCATGGCTTTCAGCAACGGCTGGGGCTACGCACCAAACCATATTTTCAGCGTTGAAAGCATGCTGGGCGGGCGCCACGGCTTAATGAAGTTTGTACGTGAATGCCACACCCGCGGTATCGGCGTAGTGTTAGACGTCGTTTATAATCATTTTTACGGCGACACTGATCTATGGCAATTTGACGGTTGGAGCGAGAACGACCGCGGCGGGATTTATTTTTATAATGGTGAGCGCGGCGATACGCCCTGGGGCGGACGGCCTGATTTCGGCCGGCCGGAAGTTCGGCAATTTATCCTTGACAATATTACAATGTGGTTGAATGAATACCATATGGACGGTCTGCGCGTCGATAGCACCATTTACATGCGCAATACCGAAGGCCGCGACAATGACCCCGAGCACGACATCGCTGACACTTGGAGTTTATTGCAAGATATTACTGAATTAGCGCACAAGATCAAACCAGATTCGCTGATAATCGCCGAAGATGCCGCCTGCAACCCAGCAATCACGGCACCGCACGCCAACAACGGCTGCGGCTTTGATGCGCAATGGGAACTGGGTTGGCCACATGCTTTACGCGATGCACTAGGGCTAACTGCTGATACGACACCGACTTTGCAGGGTATTCGCTATGAATTTTCCCACTCGTACAATGGCAATGATTTTGAGCGGGTTATTTTTAGCGATTCGCACGATACTGCTGCCAACGGCTCGGTGCGGCTCAACGAAGCAGCTGACCCCACCGGCGGCACGACGCTATATGCCCGCGAGAAAGCTCTGCTGGCCGACGCCGTCACTTTGACGTCCGCTGGCATACCAATGATTTTACAAGGCAGCGAGTTCTTGCAGGACGGCTCCTTCAACGATTGGGCGGCCCTAGAATGGCGCAAAACTGAAAAGTATGCCGGCATCCTGCTAGCTCACAAGCACTTACTAGCGCTACGGCATAATGCTTACGATACAACGCGCGGCCTGCAGGGCAATTCGACCGCCCTTTTCCACACCAACGACGACAACTGTGTTATCGGTTACCACCGCTGGAATAAGGGCGGCACTGGCGACGACGTGCTAGTAATTGTCAATTTCAGCGACCAGCACTTCGACCATTACGATATCAATTTGCCGCTGCCAGGGCACTGGCATGTCCGCTTCAACAGCAGCTGGCACGGCTATAGCAAGGATTTTCGCGGCGTGCATTTGTCGTCGGTGACCACGCACAAAAACGGTATAGCCACCATCACGCTGCCGCCTTATGGGGTGTATATTTTGTCGCAAGAGTAGCTACCTTATCTTATATATTATAACATATTTGATGGTATCATGTCAAATAATCTTGATTTAGCTAGAGAAAAAGCGGATGGTAGCTATATCGCCAGTCTCAACCGCAGCCCTGCCGCCAACTGGATAAGTGAATTTCGGGTCGGTATGGCCAAAATCTAAATTAGCAATGACTGGCATAGTCTGCCCAATGTTTTTGCTGAGAATAATCTCTTGAAGAGCCTGTTCTGTTGGTTGCGATTCCTGTTGGAAACGCCCGATCAGAATAGCTTTGACCTGGCGAAAATACGGCTGCTGCACTACCGACTGGAAATTACGCTCAAATGTTTCTAAAATCGAATCGTAACTATCGTCCTCAACACATAAGATGATGTCGCCAGCAATGCGCGGAAAATACTCGGTGCCGTTCAACAAATTTAGGCTGCACATATTTCCGCCCAGCAAAATTCCTTCGGCTCTACCTTTTTGGATAATTACTGGACCGTTGCTTGGCAGAGTGGCGCGCGAGGATTTTTCGTCGTAATCCCAAGGATAATCGTAAAAGTTCGCCGACGGCGCAACTTCGTACTCATCCGGCTGACCAGCAAACAAACAGCGCTTAAAATATTCCAGCGAATAGCTATTTTGCGGCAGCATACCAAAGCAATAAAAGTTCGGCGCAGCATATGTGATTAAGCCAGTTTTAGCTAAAATAGCATGATTCAACACCGTGATATCCGAAAATCCGGCAAAAATCTTCGGGTTAGCACCAATTAGTTTCCAGTCTATTTTGTCGAGCAGCTGATTCGAATTAAAACCGCCAATGGCCGCCAAAATCGCTTTAACTTTCGAATCGGTAAATGCAGCATGCAAATCGTCGGCCTTCTCTTGATCGCTTGGGCAGCCGCGCTGAGACCGTGAAAAGGCATTTTCGCTAAACGTCACTATCAGACCGAGCAATTCCAATGCCGCTGTCGCTCGCCGCAAAACAGCCTCGTCAATATCGTTAGCCGAGCGCGCCAGTGCAACGATTCTAATTTCATCGCCAGGCTGCAGTTTGTTTGGTGTCATTTTGATCCTTTCTGCTAAAGTTTTTGTTACTAGTCCTACATCTTCTCACGAATCTCGGCGATCAGATCGCGCAGGTCGGCGGCGCGTTCGAATTCTAAGTTAGCGCTAGCCAAGTTCATCTGCGCGGTCAGGTCTTTGACGAGATTTTTGTACTCATCGCGCGGGATTTTGCGCAGGTCGAGCTTTGGCCTGTCATCTTCTTTTTGTGGGATGATGGCGCGCAGGCCTTCGTCGATTGCTTTGCTGATACCGCGCGGCGTGATGTTATGCTCGCGGTTGTATTTCTCTTGAATCTGGCGGCGACGGCGCGTTTCGTCGATCGCCAAGCGCATGCTATCGGTCATATTGTCGCCGTACATGATCACCTTGCCGTCAACGTGGCGCGCTGCCCGGCCAATCGTTTGAATTAGGCTGCGTTCGCTGCGCAAGAAACCTTCCTTGTCGGCGTCCATAATCGCCACCAAACTAACCTCTGGCAAATCAATCCCCTCGCGCAGCAAATTGATACCGACCAGCACATCATAAACGCCCATCCGCAAATCGCGCAAAATATCGCCGCGCTCCAGCGTGTCGATTTCGCTATGAATATAAGCCGTCTTGATACCGATCTCTGTCAAGTAAGTCGATAAGTCTTCTGCCATCCGCTTGGTCAAAGTGGTGACTAGTACGCGCTGCTTTTTGTCGACACGGTCGCGGATCTCGGCGATCAAGTCGTCAACTTGCCCGTCGGTCGGTCGGACAATAATCTCTGGATCAAGCAAACCAGTCGGGCGAATCACCTGCTGTGCTGGCGCCGGGCTGCGTTGGAGTTCATAATCGCCAGGCGTCGCCGAAACGTAAATGACTTGGTTGATGTGTTTATTAAATTCGTCAAAGCGCAGCGGGCGGTTATCTAGGGCACTCGGCAAGCGAAAACCGTACTCGACCAAGACTTCTTTGCGGGCGCGGTCGCCATTATACATGCCGCGCACTTGCGGCACGGTAACGTGGCTTTCGTCGATAATCATCAAAAAGTCGTCTGGAAAGTAATCTAGCAAAGTCGCCGGCTGCTCGCCCGGTTCGCGGTTGGTTAGATAACGGCTGTAGTTTTCGATACCTTTGACGAAGCCAGTCTGCTCGAGCATCTCGAGGTCATACTTGGTGCGCTGGCTGAGTCGCTGCGCCTCCAACAATTTGTTATTTTTCTCGAACCATTCGACACGCTGCTCGTACTCGGCACGAATATTTTCGATGGCGCGCTTAATTTTTTCTTTCGGCGTAGCGTAGTGGCTGCTCGGGAAAATAGTGAAGAATTCCGGCTCTTCCAGAATCTCGCCGGTCAACGGATCAATGCGCGTGATGCGATCGACATCGTCACCGAAAAATTCAACGCGATAAGCCGTTTCACCACCCGCCGGAAAGACATCAACCACGTCGCCTTTGACGCGAAATGCACCGCGCGCAAAGTCGATATCGTTACGATGATACTGAATATCCATCAGTTGGCGCAAAAATTTGTCTTGCAAACGCCGCTCTCCGCGCTTAACGGTAATCGATAAATCATAATAATCCGCTGGCGACCCCAAACCATAAATGCAGCTGACGCTCGACACGATAACTACGTCGCGCCGCGTCAGCAAAGCGTCGGTAGCAGCATGGCGCAAGCGATCGATTTCTTCGTTGATCGCCGAATCTTTCTCGATATAGGTATCGCTCGACGCAATGTAAGCTTCTGGCTGGTAATAATCAAAATAGCTGACGAAATAATGAACTTCGTTGTCGGGGAAAAACTGTTTGAATTCGCTGAACAGCTGGGCAGCGAGAGTTTTGTTGTGCGCCAAAATCAACGTCGGCACGTTCCTTTGAGCGATAATATTCGCCATTGTAAAAGTTTTACCACTACCTGTTACACCGAGTAGTGTTTGATCGCGCTGGCCGTCGTGCAAACCATTCAGTAGCTGGGCGATCGCTTGCGGCTGATCGCCAGTCGGTTGATACGCAGATTTTAGCCGAAATCGCTGACTATCCATCTGGTATATTTTAACATTTTTAAGCTAATCTAGCTAACCTTGGCCGTAACGTTTGACACTAACCTGCGGGTCGCTGCTGTCGTGCTCAACATCGGCGTATTTCTTGTCAAGCGCCTCAATAACTCGCGCCACTAACCGCTCGGGGTTAGCATCATAAATGACATCTTTAGCGCCCGGCGCCCAAACGTTCTTGAGCAAAGTAATCGTGTAATCCGCCAGGCCGCCGCTACCCAGCAAGATGCCGCAGATTTTACGGCTTTCGAGAGCTGTCGATAGCTCGTGCAAGCTACCCATTCGCCCGCCGACAGTAATCACCGCATCGGCACTGCGCACCAAATGAACATCGCGGCCGACATATTCCATACCGGTGAAGTTGATATAGTCGAATTCGGCAGTCGGCAAACGGTAAGTCGAAATATGTTCGCGAAACGAACTAGCTGGCGAGAATCCGACCGACACGCCTTTGGTCTGACCAACACTTTTGAAGCCGCGCGCCGCAAAGTGCGGCAAACCGACGGTAGCGCCTGTCAGCAATGTCTTGCCCGAACGGGCAATTTCTGCGCCAATCGCAAAAGCTTTTTCGTGAGCGCTATCAACTGTCTCGCCCGACGCCGCGCCCGATACGCAAATCTGGTATTTCATTATTCTCCTCGTTTTGGTAATTGTTTCTCGGTGATCGGCATAGCGTGCAGTTTGACGCCTTTATACAAGATGCCGTCTTTGGCGCCAATTTTAGTAACGACGCTAGTCGAATTGGCGCTAGCGAAAATAATCGAATCTTTTAAGCTTTTACCTTGCGCCCACTGGCTCAAAAAGCCGCTAGCAAAAGCATCGCCGGCGCCCGTGCGATCGACCACTGGCACGTCTTCATACATGCCAGCGCGCACCAACGTCTTGCCGTCAGTCGCTACCACGCCATTTGGACCGTCGCTAACAATCACTGTCGGACAATAGTGCAGTGCCCGCAGAGCCAACTCCTCGATAGTCTCGCCAGCCACTAGTTTTTGCATCTCTTCTTTGTTGGTGCAAAGCACGTCAACTGTGTCCAGCAAACCTTTTAGCTTTTCTGGATCAGCTAGCTCAGGGCCAGCCGGGTTGAGCATAACTTTGGCGCCAACGCGCTCAGCTTCGTCCAGAATCACCCGTAACACCGTCAGGCTATTGTCGGCTAGCGACGTCGGATAAATCCAATCGGCTTGGCTGATAGCTTGCAAATTCAAGCGGCTAACATCCTTGCCAAATGTCCGCCCGCGGTGGTTTAGAATCGTTCGTTCGCCATTGGTCGCGATCAAAATTACTGAATAGCCAGCTTGCATTCGATCATCGATCAAAACGTCGCGCGTATCGACACCCTCGGCATCAAGCGCCGCAATCACCGCCTGGCTGGCCGAATCATTACCCAGCGCCCACATATAGCGGCTGTCTAAGCCTTGGCGAGCAAACGTTGTCGCGACATTCGTAGCATTGCCGCCAGTACTGAAGATTACGTCTTCGACTTCCATTTTGATACCTAGCGGCAGCTCGGTAAAGACTTTTTTGCCGCGGGTATGTGGATCAAACTCATTGCTGCGAAGGAATACGTCTTGCGTGCCTTTGCCGATTGCTAAGATTTTAACCGCCACTAAAGCGTCGCCTTTCCAGCGCTGCCAAAAGCGCCAATTTTCTCTTCAACAACTTTTTGGACAGCATCGTAAACTTCGGGCATCAGCTTGAAAACAGCGTACTCGTCAGGATTCTCGCGCAAAACCTTTTCGAGCGTAGTGCGGAAAGCATAGCGCAAATCGCTGTTGATATTGATCTTACTAACACCAATTTTGGACGCGTCCTCAAAGTAGTGTAGCGGCGTGCCGCTACCGCCATGCAGGCTAATCTGGCAATCAATCGCCGCACGGATCTGGCGCAGTAAATCTAGGTCGAGAATCTTCGGTACCGGATACAACCCGTGCAAGTTCCCAACTTGCACCGCCATAGTATCAATGCCTGTGGCATCGACAAAACTCTTGGCTTCCTCGGGCTTGGTATTCCATTTTTTGACTTCTTCGTAGTCGATTTCTTCTTTATGCAAGTTAGAATCACCAAAGAAATAGCGCTCCTCGGCCTCGACCAGTGCGCCCGTGAACTTAGCATATTCGACAACTTCGCGAGTTTTCTCGATAATTTCCTCGAGCGAAGCATCGTGGTTAGCCTGCGAAATATCAATATGAATGAATTCAAAGCCAGCATCAATAGCCTGTTTGCAGCCCTCGACTGTCGGCGCGTGATCAAGGTTGATATACATCTCGACACCGTAGTTTTGGCTATAGTTATCGACCAAATCGCGAATATTTTCGTAGCCGCCCAGCGAGGCTGCTTCGTTAGCACTGACTTCGACCATCACTGGCGCGCTGGTTTTTTGTGCTGCCTGGCAAATCGCACGCAATGTTTCTTGATTATCAATATTAAAAGCTCCCACCGCAAAGCCTTCCTGGCGGCTGCGGCGCATCAAGTCGCGCGCCCGACTGGTACGCTGGCGAATTTCATCAATTGATAAGCTCATGTTATCTCCTTTCCTTAAAATCCTGCATGATATTGCGGCACGCGATCAACAAATTCGCGCGTCTTCTGAGCGATACTCGCTTCGTCAAGCCCAAAGGCTTGCAGCAACTCGTCAGCCTCGCCGCTCTCGCCGAAACGATCGTTCATGCCGATGCGCAATAGCGGCGACGGCAGTTGTTCGCCTAACAATTCGGCAACAGCGCCGCCCAAACCGCCAGCAATTTGCGCGTCCTCGACCGTAACTACCCGGCCAGTTTTGCGAACACTGGCCAGAATCGTCTCGTTATCGAGCGGCTTGACCGTCGGCACATGTACCACTTCGACCGAGACGCTGCTACTTTGCAATTCGCTAGCTGCTCGCAGCGCGTACGCCGTCATGATGCCAGTGCTAACAATCGTCGCATCGCTGCCCTGGCGCAACACATACGCCTGGCCAATCTCGAATGGCGAATCCAGTGTACTGAATGCCGGCGTAGCAGCGCGCGTTAACCGCAAATAAGCCGGCTTATCAGTCCTGGCAAGTGCTTTAGTGGCTTTTTCAGCCTCAATGGCATCACCCGGACAAACGACGATCATGTTCGGCAGCACCCGCATCAACGCGATATCCTCAAACATTTGGTGAGTAGCACCATCCGGCCCAACCGTTGTACCGCTATGTCCGCCGACAATCTTAACCGGCATGTCGTTAAGCGCAATCGTCGCTTTGATCTGCTCCCAGCTGCGCCCCGGGTGAAACGCCGCGTAACTGGCTGCAAACGGAATTTTACCAGCGCGCGCTAGGCCGCTTGCCACCGTCGCTAAATTCTGCGCGGCGATACCGACCTCGATATAACGCTCAGGAAAAGCCTTGGCAAAAGCATCCATTTTGACGCTCTCGACCAAATCAGCGCACAGACCGACTACTCGCTCATCAGCTTCGCCGGCTGCCCTCAAGCCGCGTCCAAAACCAGCACGCGTGGCTTCTGCTTCTGGTTTTTCATTATAAATGTTGCCATTTAGAGGATAATTATACACGGCCTTCTCCTGAATATCGTTTTGCATCTTTTTTCTCGAGAATCACTAGCGCTCGGAACATCGCCTTGGCGCTTTCTGAAACAGCGAGCGATTCTTTATTGTTGTATAAATACAACAAGTAGCTTCCTTTACCGTATGCTCGCGAGCAAATCACTGATAAATGCGGCTTGCCGCTGCTGTCATTAGCCAAAACGCGAGCACACAAAAGTTGCACAGCGCCGCGGTCATTCGCGAAATCAGCAAATGATTGATACCACTCTATACCAGTCACCAAATCACCGTTACTCTTCGCATTTCCGATTTTTTCTTCAATAACTTTTCGTGAATTAACCCTATCAGAACTACTGCTAAAATTTTCGCTACCAACCACAGATATAGTCATTAAAATACTGTTGCTATCCCGATACCAATGAATACCGTTATCGTTCTCAAATTCTTTCCAGCCCTCTGGCAATTTGCCGTTTTCGATGCGCCAAACTGGCGAACCCTGCGGCTGGTAATTATCATCAAGCGAGACGCTTCGGACAGTTCTGGCGCTATCTTTCTCCTTGCCTTTGTTATCACCGGCGTGATCAAACTGCGAGAAAAGCGGCTGCATCGCCCCAGACACTAGAAGTATCGTAACGATAATAGAAATAACAAGCGTAACCGAATTAATAATAATACCGATAACGCCTGCTACTTTCGAAGTACCGTAGCGGTTCGCCTTGACAACGCTAGCAATGCCCAGCGGCAAGCCAATCATACTCATCCAAAGCAAACCAAGTATGATACTAACAGCACCCATCCAGTTGCCCGGCGACTGTGTTGGCGCAGACTGTGAATACGGATAAGCGTAGGGGCTAGCCGGCGGATAAGTATTGTTTGCCGGCGGAGCGGTGTACTGCGGAGCAGTATATTGCGGCGCTGGCGGCGAAACAGGCGGCGCTGAGGCAGCTGGCTGAACTGGCGGCTCTGACGGAGCAGATGCGGCCGAAGACTTCGGCGGTTTCGGCGGCTTTGGTGGAGTTGGCAGTTTCGGCGCCTTGGACGGCATCGAATTGTTAGACGATTGATTACTCATAATATCCTCCTGCATCTTGCTGCGATTCTGAATGCGCCAAATCAGCCAGCGCCGTAGTCGCCTGATCACTTGAGGGCGCTACGCCGTGCCACTTGTAATCGTATTCCATAAAGCCAACACCGCGGCCCGGAATCGTATGCGCGATGATACAGCACGGCCGATTCTCGATCGCCTTAGCCAGATTCACCGCGTCGATGATGCCTTCGATATTGTTGCCGTCGATTTCTTGGACGTGCCAACCGAAACTTTCCCACTTACCGCGCAAATCTTCCAGCGGCATGACATCTTCGGTCGGACCGTCAATCTGAATGTTGTTGCGGTCAATGAAGAGGATTAGCTGGCGTAGTTTGTACTTACCGGCAAACATCGCCGATTCCCAAATGTTACCCTCATCAAGCTCGCCGTCGCCGGCAATCGCGTACACCCAGCGGTGGCGCTGCTTATCTAGATATTGCAGCGCATACGCGTAACCTGCTGCTTGCCCGATGCCGCTGCCTAGCGGCCCGGAAGTATTCTCGAGCCCTGGTAACTTGACGCGCTCTGGGTGGCCCTGCAGGCGCGATCCGAGCTTGCGTAGCGTCGACAGCTCCTCGACTGGGAAGTATCCTGCCTCGGCCATAGCCGCGTATTGTACTGGCACTGTGTGGCCATTACTCAACATGAAGATATCGCGCTCTGGCCATTCAGGATTCTGCGGATCAATATTCATAATATTGAAATATAGTGCCGTGTCGATATCCGCCAGCCCCAGCGCACCGCCTGGGTGCCCGCTCTTGGCCAGCTCTAGCATATGAACTACGTCGCGCCGCACATCGTTGGCTTTTATTTTGAGCTGTGGAATAGATAATTTTTCGCGAGCCACCTAGATTACTCCTTGCTTATTAACTTCTG
>JABCNZ020000043.1 GCA_013333845.2 Candidatus Saccharimonadota bacterium | reverse complement strand
GTGATGGCGGTAATTTCTGGCTGGCTGCCGAGCCGCAAAGCAACAAAGCTAGACCCAATTGAGGCATTAAGGACGGAATAGGAGAAATATCATGATTGAACTAAAAAATGTAACAAAAGTTTACGGCAAAAAGAAAAACCAATTTACGGCGCTAAAGAATGTCAGTTTGACTATTCCAACAGGAGCCAGCGTGGCTATCTTAGGAAAGTCTGGCTCAGGAAAATCGACGCTGATGCATGCCATCTCAGGCTTGGATAGGCCGCAAAAAGGCCAAGTTATCATTGACGGACAAGATATTTTGCAACTGAAGTCAAAGCGTATCGATGAATTCCGTGCCAAGAAAATTGGCTTTATTTTCCAGAGTTTCTTTGTCCAGGGCAATGAGAGTGTGATTGATAATGTCAGTTTGCCGCTGGAAATTGCGCGGCTGCCGCGCAAAAAGCGGGCGCACAAAATCAACGCGGCGCTTAAAGCGGTGGATTTGTACGATAAGCGCAAAAACCGTGCCAAAGATTTGTCGGGCGGGCAAAAGCAGCGCTTGGCGATTGCTCGGGCGATTGTCGGCGATCCGCAAATCATCTTTGCCGACGAGCCGACCGGCAACCTGGACAGCGAAACTGGCGCTAAGGTGGAAGGATTGCTATTTGATTATAATAAGCAAAAGGGTGTCACGCTGATTGTAGTGACACACGACGTCGACCTGGCGAAGAAATGCGATTATCAGATCATAATTAAAGACGGGCGGGTTGAGAAATCAACCGTGCCAGAGGAGAAAAAGCATGGACGTTAGTGCTTACGCCGAAAGCTTAGCGATTCAGCTGCGCAAAGGTTTTTTGGTCTACTGTGTGCTGCTGGTTTGTGCCAAACAACCGCAATATACCGGCGACATTGTGAAGCAATTGAGCGAGTCGGAGCTGATGGTGGTTGAGGGGACAATTTACCCGCTGCTCAGCCGCTTGCAAAAATACGGCTATTTGCAGCACGAATGGCAGGAAAGCGAGCAAGGTCCGCCGCGCAAATATTATTCGCTGACTGACAATGGCAAGCAATTGGTGGATGAATTGAAAGATCGGATAAAACTGTTAAATAATTCGCTGAAAAATCTCGAGAAAGGAGCAAAGCGATGAAAGAAATAACCAGAATCCATTTGGCAAAAACGCCGTTCAGCGTGGAGGTTGATGCTAAAAAATCATTGGAAAAATACCTGAATTTAATTCAGAAAAACATGCACGCCGAGCCAGAGGCTATGCGGGAAATTGAGGCGCGAATGGTGGAGCTTTTGGCGGAGCGCGGCGTGTCGAAGGATGGCGTGATCAGTCACGACGACGTCCTGGCGGTGCAGAAACAAATGGGCGAACCGCGTGATTTTTCGGATGATGACGAGACGGTTGACGAATCGCATAATAGCAATGTCAATGACAGGCCAGTCAAGCAACTAATGCGCGACACCGAGCATGGTTTGATTGGCGGGGTGTGCGCTGGTATTGCGGCTTATTTTGGTATCAATCCGTTATGGGTGCGGCTGATTGCAATTATCTCGCCATTTATGTCTTTTGGTACGGCGGTACTGGTGTATGTTGTGCTGTGGCTATCAATTCCAGAAGCGCGAACGGCGTCGGATAAATTGCGAATGCGCGGCGAGCCGATAACTTTAGATTCGTTGAAACGGTTAACAATTGACGATAATACTAAGATACAAGCGACGAATGTTGCAGCTAAAATTTTTCGAGTTTTGTTTGGCGCGATGCTAGTTTGCGTAGCGTTTGGATTGCTGGTTGCAGTGCTGGTTGGCGGCGTATTTGGTTTTAGCGTGGTGAAATCTATGAGCGGCTTCGCAGCGCAGAGCTGGGCGTGGGGATTATTAATTTGTTTGATCTTTGGTGGTGTAGCGTTATTGTCGCTGACGTTATTGGCGACATGGTGCGTGTTTGCTTGGCGAGTTCGGCGGCCAATGGCGATAGCAATGATCGCTTTGTTATTGTTTGGTGCAGTTAGCTTATCGGGTGTGGCAATTTTTAGCGCCAATACTTACTCTAACTTATCTCGAGATTATGAAAGATTGGTAAAAGTAAAAACGATTGATTTAACGAATGTTGCGGCTGGCGCAAAATCAATAGTTTTTGATGGTCATGGCGAGTATGTGGCGGCTGAATATGGCGGTTATTCTGACAAGGTTCGGTTGGAGGTAAGATATTACGATACAAAGTATGCTAACATGCCTGAAATTAAGGTGTCGCGTGTTGGTGATAAGCTAATTGTAAACGTTCAACATCAAGCTTTTGATCAGTGTAGTAAGGTTTTTGTGCCAGATTTTCGTTGTCGACATACATTCGGGCCGGAGTCAATAAAAGTTTATGGACCGACAAATTTGCTAGCGCAAGAATATGCTAATGATTAGTTCTTCGCGGTAATTTTAAGCAACTTTTCATAGCGCTGTCATACAGTGGCGCCTATGAAAGCAATTACAATTACACAATCCTTAGGGCTGGCGGCGGCTACTGGCGATAGCCAGCAGTTTCGTCCGCTTAATCCGCAAACGCTGACGATCGATATCGTTCTTCCGGTATTGAATGAAGCGCATACTATTGAAGCGTCTATCAGTAAACTTCATAAATATTTGACAGATAATTTGCCTTATCGTTGGCAAATTATCATTGCTGACAATGGCAGTAGTGATGGTACTGATCAGATAGCGCAACAGCTGACTAAGCGCTGGTCGAGGGTAAGGTTGGTACGCTTGAACGAGCGGGGGCGCGGCTTGGCTCTCAAAACAGTATGGCAGAAAAGTAAAGCGGACATTTTGGCGTATATGGATATTGATTTATCGACTAGTCTAGATAGTTTTATGCCAATGATATCGCCGCTGATTACCGGAGACGCTGGATTAGCGACTGGTTCTCGTTTGATGAAAGAATCGCGGACAAGGCGCGGTTTTAGACGCGATATTATCTCTCGTTGCTATAATCGAATCATCAGGACTACTATGAAGACCAATTTTGTCGATGCGCAGTGCGGCTTCAAGGCAATTCGCCGCAACCTAGCGCAAAAGTTATTGCCGCATATTAAAAATAAAGCTTGGTTTTTTGATACTGAATTGCTGGTTAAAGCGGAATACGAAGGCTACAAAATTCATGAAGAACCAGTCGAGTGGATAGAAGACGCTGATTCGCGAGTACGTATTATTGAAACGGCGGCAGACGACATCAAGGGCCTATCGCGCGTTCGCAAAGAGTATGGTAAATCAAGTTTTGGCGAAATGACAGCCTTTGGCGGTTTACTGCTTTTTACGTCTATATTTTATTTATGGAATTTGACAATCAACGGTATGGCAAATAGCTACTATGCGGCGGCAGCGCAAGCAGCTAGTACTAGTTGGCTAGCTTGGTTGTTTGGCAGTCTGGATGCTGCCAATTTTGTTAGCGTTGATAAGCCGCCGATTAGTATGATGATCATGGGGTTGTTTGGTAGATTGTTTGGCTTCTCATCTTGGAGTATGCTGTTGCCGCATGCACTAGCGGGAATCGCGACGGTGGCGCTAGTTTATCTGGTGGTTAGACGCTGGTATGGTGCTCGTGCCGGATTAATTGCCGGGGTGGTAATGGCGTTGACGCCAGCTGCTGCGCTAATGTTTCGTTTTAACAATCCAGATAGTTTCTTGACGCTATTTTTGACGGCCAGTGCTTATAGTTTTTTGCGGGCTTTCGAAGGAAGTAGGCCAGTGTTGTGGTTGAGCCTGGCTGGTTTATTTACGGGGTTTGCTTTTAATACTAAAATGTTACAAGGTTTGCTTTTGTTGCCGATAATGACAATCATTTACATTAGCTTTGCGCGCCCAAAATTCACTACCAGAATGTGGCATCTCGGCGTGGCCGGCATAGTGACAATCGTATCGACGTTTTGGTGGAGTATTTTGGTGTGGCTAACGCCAGCGGTAAGCAGACCTTGGGTTGGCAGCACGAGCGACAATAGCATATGGAGTTTGATATTTGGTTATAACGGTTTTGGGAGACTGTTGGGTAATGGTGGCGGTCTTGGAAGCCGGCCAGGCGGTATGATGCAAATGGGTGCGCAGGCTGCTAGTCAAACCGCTTCGCCAACAGCGCAACCAATGACGCCGTCGATTGGTATGATGGGCGGCAGTTTTGGTGCGGGCGGTCGTGGCGGCGGTCCTGGCGGTGTTGGCTTTGGCGGCGAGACTGGCGTGCTGCGTATATTTAATGAGAGCTTTGGGCCGAACATTGCTTGGCTAATT
>JABCNZ020000042.1 GCA_013333845.2 Candidatus Saccharimonadota bacterium | reverse complement strand
TGGCGCGTACAGGAATTAGACGTCCGCTGATTTCTTTTACCAAGACGCAATTGTACGATTATGCGCTGCAGCATCGCTTGGAGTGGGTTGAGGACGCAACGAACGCAAGCGACCTTTATCAACGCAATCGTGTCAGAAAATCACTAAAAAGTGTTATTAGTCAACGCGTAGTTGTAAGACTATTGCAGTTGCGCGCTAGACAGCTAGCCTTACGGAAAGATATTGAACGCGAAACTGAGCGGATCACGCTGCGCAATAGTGGTTCGCGGTATTTTTTGTCGCAGATTGATGATGACGTAGCGTTAGAGCTACTAGCGAGCGATATTGCCAGGCAAACTGGCGGACTGCGACCGACTCGGCTGCGTACTCAACGGGCTTTGCTGGCTATCAAGACGGCGCGGCTGGGCGCCAAAATTGATGTCGGCGATGGCGTGCAATTAGAAATTACCTCTCGAACTTACTGCGCGAAGGTGGTATAATTACAGAGATATTCTGAATTTGATTATAAAACCACGAAAGGATACATATTTCAATGCCTAAACCTCGTAAACAAAAGGTGAGTAATAAAGTTCGGCTCGGTTTATTCTGGGCAATTATCGTTTTGATTGGACTGTCGCTATATGCGGCATTTATGCCGGCTAAGCCGCTCCAGGAAGTACCAATCGCTCAGGTGATTCGAGACGCCAACGAAGGCAAAGTAGCCAAGATCGAAGGCAAAGGCGGTGACCTTCAGGTGACCATGAAGGGTGAAAATAAGCCGTCTAAGCGGACATACTTAGGCGGCGGGGTTTCGTCGCTGCTGAAAGACAATATACTTAACGAAAAAGGCCGTGCAGTTGTTTCGGATAGTGCGCCAGTTGATAATTCTTTGATGCTGACTTTGATGACGGTGGTTTTGCCGGTGCTGCTGATAGGCGCATTGTTCGTCTTCATGATGCGGCAAGCGCAGGGCCAGAATAGTCAGGCGATGAGCTTCGGCAAAAGTAAAGCTAGGCTATACGGCCTTGATAAAGAGCGGGTGGTGTTTGACGATATTGCTGGCAACGATAATGCTAAACAGGACTTACAAGAGGTCGTTGACTTTCTCAAGCATCCGAAAAAATATCAAAGTCTCGGTGCCAAAATCCCGAAGGGCGTGCTGCTAGTTGGCGATCCAGGTACTGGCAAGACGATGCTAGCGCGAGCAGTCGCTGGCGAGGCGGATGTACCTTTCTTCTCTATTTCTGGTTCAGAGTTTGTTGAAATGTTTGTCGGTGTTGGTGCCAGCCGCGTGCGCGACCTTTTCCAGAAGGCTAAGAAAAACGCGCCGGCGATTGTTTTTATCGATGAGATTGACGCCGTCGGGCGCAAACGCGGCAGCGGTATGGGCGGCGGTCATGACGAGCGCGAGCAGACACTGAATCAAATTTTGGTAGAAATGGACGGTTTTGAGGCGGACACCAATGTGATTGTAATCGCGGCGACCAACCGGGCTGACGTGCTTGATCCGGCTTTGCTCAGGCCAGGGCGTTTTGACCGGCACGTGACGATTAGTTTGCCGGAGCGCAAAGACCGCGAAGCTATTTTGAAAGTTCATTTCAAAAATAAGCCGACTGACGACACGGTCGATCTCGATAAACTAGCAGCCAAGACGGCTGGTTCCAGTGGTGCTGATTTGGCGAATATTGCTAATGAGGCAGCAATCATCGCAGCGCGGCGCAACTCCAAGAAAGTGTCGAATGACGACCTAACCGAAGCTTTTGAAAAAGTGGCTATCGGCCCGGAGCGTAAAGCTAAAGTAATGAACGACCACGAAAAGGAATTAACTGCTTATCACGAAGCTGGCCATGCTATTGTTGGTCATGTTTTGCCAGATAGCGATCCAGTACACAAAATCACTATCATTCCGCGCGGCGGTACGGGTGGTGTGACGTGGTTCTTGCCGCCAGAGGATAGAAGTTACACTAACGTTTACGAGTTCAAGGATATTCTAGCGCGGGCGTTGGGCGGCCGGATTGCCGAGAAGCTGATTTACGGCAATGATGGTATTACTACTGGTGCTGGCAGTGATTTGCGCCACGCTGCTAAAGTTGCTCGTAATATGATAATTGAACAAGGCATGGGCTCGAAACTGCGCGACCAAGTCTTCCACGAGGACAATGGCGGCATGGTCTTTGATAAGATTACTCATGACCGGCCATATTCAGAGGCGACAGCACAAGAGATCGACAACGAGGTCGAGGCGCTGATTAAGGAAGCATCGGTTCGTGCCGAGACAATACTCAGCAAGAATCGGGCGGTGCTTGAAAAGCTTAAAGATGCTTTGCTCAAAAACGAAACTCTCGAAGAAGAAGACGCCGCTAAATACATGAAGGATGCGGTATTGCCAAAGGAAGTAAAACTACACGCATAGACTATGGCGGGGCGAGGAAGTCGAGTACGGTCGGTTGTTGCCAAAGCTAATAGCAAGCTGTCGGTGCAGTGGGCAGCGATTCTGCTGTCCGGTTCGACTATGCTATCAAGTCTGCTAGGGATTTACCGCGATCGTTTAATTAATGGCATGTACCTAGACACTTATAAAGTAGGTGCTGATGCCTACGTGGCGGCGTTTACTGTGCCGGATTTTATGTATTTTCTGCTAGTGTCGGGCGCTTTGAGCGTATCGTTTATTCCAGTGTTTAATCAGCGTTTGGCGAGCGGCAATAAGCGATCGGCGTGGGAGCTGAGTTCAAGCTTACTGAATCTTTTTGCGGTATTGACGTTAATCACTAGCGTGCTGATTATTATCTTTGCCGACCCGCTGGTGCGCTATGTTGTTGGCCCTGGCTTTGGCGAACAAGGACATGCTTTGGCGGTGAGTATGATGCGCATAATTGCCGTCAATCCGTTTTTGTTTGCGATTGCGACGGTAGTGTCGAGTATGCAGCAAGCAATCGGTCGGTTTACTTTTTTGGCGCTAGCACCGACCATCTATAATCTAGGTATCGTTGTCGGTGCCAAATATTTTACTAATGGCATTAATATCTTTGGTTGGCAGATATTTGAAGGAGGCATTATGGGCGTGGCGCTTGGTGTGGTGCTAGGGGCAATTCTGCAGCTAGTGGTTAGTTCAATTGGTCTGGTCGGCGTAAACTTTGACTATCGCCCGGTGATTTCTTGGCGCAACAAAGGTTTTCGCCAAGTCTTGAAGCTTCTGCCGCCGCGCTCAATTGATCAAGGAATTGATTATTTTAATGGAATTGTTGAAATTAATCTAGCGTCACGGATGGGCGACGGAATTATGCGTGTTTACCAGCAGGCGTCAAGCTTGAGTTTGATGCCGGTAAATCTAGTCGGCGTAGCTATTAGCAATGCGGCTTTTCCGCGGATGACTGAACGGTTAGCGGAAGGGCGAGTTGACCTCTTCAAGAAAGAGTTGCGCTCGGTTTTCCGCTGGATTGTCTGGTTGGCCTTGCCGATTGCCGTGATTACTTTCTTTGCGCGTGGTTATGTGGTGGCGTTTATCAAGAACGGCGGGCAGCCGGCGATTGCCAGTGTTCTCGGCGCGTTGGTGATATCGATATTCTTCCGGACGCTTTATCATATTATGGCGCGAACATTCTATGCACAGCAAGACACGCGAACACCTCTGTATATTTCGATAGCTACAATATCATTGAATATCTTATTGGCAATAGTTTTCACGCAGCTGTTCGGCTGGGGAGTGTTTGGTTTGGCTTGGGCGCAATCGATTGTCTCGGTGGTAGAGATTGCGATTTTGCTGACTATATTGCACGTACGTACACCAGGTATTTTTAATCGCAAGACACTGCGCAGCATTATTACTATGATGATTGCCAGTGCGATTATGGGTGTGGTGACTTATTTTGTAGTACAGATGCTGCAGTTGCAGTCGCGTGATATGAATTTTATGGCGGTTTTCCCGAAGTTTACTGTTATTGTGGTGGTGAGTTTTGCGGTATATATAGCTTTAAGCAAAGTATTTAAGCTTGAAGAGGCGGATCCGATTGTTGCGAAATTACGACAGCTGCTATTCGGCAGAGTGAGGCGTTAGAGTGGAGCATATTCGCAATTTTTGTATCATCGCTCATATTGATCACGGCAAATCGACGCTGGCTGACCGGATGATGGAGATGACGGGGACGGTGGAGAAGCGCGAGATGAAGTCGCAGCTGCTGGATAGTATGGATTTGGAGCGCGAGAAAGGGATTACGATTAAGTTGGCGCCGGTGCGAATGAAGTACGAGCCGACTGCTGCTGGTCTTTTCTCTGAAGGCTTTGCCTTTCCGGCAAAGCGAGGCCAAGAGCGTAAGCTAGATCAGTTGGCGGCCGAGCGGCCTGAAGAGAAAAGCGCCAGCGAGGTCGGCACTAACAGGCCGTTGCGGTCGGTTACTTACGATCTCAACCTTATCGACACACCCGGTCACGTCGATTTTAGCTACGAAGTCAGCCGCTCGTTGCAGGCTTGCGAAGGTGCGGTGTTAGTGGTTGACGCCAGCCAAGGCATTCAGGCGCAGACGCTGGCGAATGTGTACTTGGCGATGGAGCAGGATTTGACGATTATCCCGGTGCTGAACAAAGTTGATTTGCCAGCCGCCGATGTACCGCGCGTGTCCAAGCAGGTGATCAATTTGCTGGGCTGTGATGAAAGCGAGATTATTCATATTTCTGCTAAAACCGGGCAGAATGTTGACCAAGTTTTGGCGGCGATTGTTGAGCGAATTCCAGCGCCAAAAGGCCAGCCGGACGACCCGACGCGGGCGCTGATTTTTGATAGTTATTATGATGATTATCGTGGTGTGATTTTGTACGTGCGAGTGGTTGACGGCCAGATTAAAAAAGGTGAAGCTATTCACATGATGGCGACTGGCGCTAATGGTTTGGCACTAGAAGTTGGTCATCTCAGCCCCGGTATGATCCCCGACCCGTCGCTGGACACCGGTGAAATTGGCTACATCGTCACCAACTTGAAGACTACGCGTGAAGCACGGGTGGGTGATACGGTGACGCTGAAAAAGTACTTCACGAAAGAGACCAAATAGGAGGCTAGAAGTGAGCAAAGGCATCATCTACGTCATGACCACCGCAGTGTCAGGCCTCATCAAAATCGGTAAGACACAAACCAAGCAGTACCCAGAGCGGATGCGTTTCCTTGAGGCGAACGGCTACTACAATGTGGTTGGTTTGAAGCGGTTGTTTGCGATCGAGGTGGCTGACTATTCCGAAAAGGAAACATTACTGCACGAAATATTTGCCAAGCATCGAGTCGGTAGTAGCGAGCTTTTTGCGCTTGATTATGATTTGGTACAGCAGCTGTTGCTGTCGTTTGAGGGCGAGGTGGTCTTTCCGGAGCAGAAAAATAAAGAAGCGGAATTTGACAAAATCACCAAAGCCAAAAACAGTAATCAAAAGTTTAGCTTTTACCGGAAAGGTCTCAAAAATGGTGATGAGGTTGTCTTTCTCAAAGATAAAACAATTGTAGCAAAAATTGTTGGCGAGCGCGAAGTTGAATATGGCGGGCAGAGGTGGTTTCTGTCGCCGCTAGTGCGAAAAATATTTGAGGACAGGAATCAAGTTAATGATAGCGGTGCGTACCAGGGTGCAGCCTACTTTTGTTTTGACGGCAAGAAATTGAAGGACTTGCCGGATGTAGAACTGTAGGAATGTGTGCTATTATTAAAATGTACAAATGAAAATAAAAATACTCAAATTAATCTTAGTTTTAGTGTGTTTCAGTGTAAGCGCTTATACTTCGTATGATTATTTGCTGCATGAAGTGCCAGTCTATCTGAAAAGTAAAAATTTGGTTGAAGCAAGAACTCAGAAAACCCGTTTTCTAATACCAAAGCAGTGGCAAAGGATTGATGTAAAAAACGGTAAAACTGAAGGTTACGGCGATAAACTGGGCAAGGATAATAAGTCAATTAGCGGTGTTGGCGTGACTCAGGATTCGAAGCGGTTGGTGTTACCGGCTGCGCCTGATGAAGCTTATGAATTAGTGCGCAAAATGGCTTATGATAGCAAAGAGTTGCGCGAAGACGCGAAAAGATTCTTTACTATTAAGGGATTGGAAAATTGTCAAGCGACTGTCGATATCAAGGACGATACTTTGGAACAAAATGGTTTAGTTGGTATTGTCAGAATTACATCAAGTTGCGGTTCTCGACCTGAAAATACTAAAATGGTAACACGCTTAGCTGTTGGCCGCGAAGACGGATGTCTTCGTTACATATCGGTATTCTCTTACAATGAATATTGGAAACAAAATAGTAAAGTATTTGAAGAAATATTAAATAGCGCATCGTATATAGATACGCAAAGCGCATGAGGCGGAAATTGGATACAGAATGAATAACTTCAAAAATTTTACAGAGAAAATTAGCTGCCGGGTGATTCCGATAACACGCAACCGCCGCGTGTGGCTGGATGAAAAAATTGTCGACGATGATTTGTATTGTGTTTTTATGAATGATCGATCGTACGAGCTTGGCGAGGAATATGATGACTTTTTATACGTTACGGTTGACAGTTTTGTCGAGCTGGCAGATGTTATTCTCCGCGAGTTGTATGCACGCGGATTTTCATCGTCAGATTATAGACTAATCAACGAAAATCATGTTCATTTAGATTATAGCTTTATGAGCGATGGTACACCTTGGATTGCTTGGCATAATGTCGATGCGATAGTTAAGGGCGATATCACTGACGAGAAGGATTATCATCGCGACAAAACTAAACGCGGTCGGTGGATGGGTTACGCTGAATTAGTTCAGGCTATTGGCAAGAATCAAGCTCATAAGATTTTTGAACAGCTATAAATTTAGCCGCAGTATGTGCAAGGAATAATTTGCCGAGAATAAGTAGGCGGCGTGCAGCAGTTGTCTAACGAAGATTACAATGACCTGAAGGACGGCAATTGAAAACTTAGCCTCGATGATATTGATTAACCTTACTCCTACAAGGCGAGTATACTTGGTTACAAGAAGTAGCTAACGAGATGGGAAGGCTCGCGTATTGGGTAGAATTATGGTAAGAATGTCTCGCAGTAACAACATATCATCAGCTAACTTTGAATTTTTGGTTGCGCAAGCTGTCAAGGCGCCATCAGGCCATAATACCCAGCCGTGGAAATTTCGTCAGAACGAGTCGGCGGTAGAAATTTACCCTGATTTTGATAGAAGGTTGCCAGTGGTCGATCCTGACGACAGGGAGTTGTTTGTGAGTTTGGGCTGTGCAGTAGAGAATCTTTGCTTGGCGGCGCAAACTAAGGGCTATAAATC
>JABCNZ020000041.1 GCA_013333845.2 Candidatus Saccharimonadota bacterium | reverse complement strand
GGTCGACGGCTGCATGCCGAGCAATAAGGAGCAGGGCTACGTGATGCGCCGCTTATTACGCCGGGCGATTCGCTATAGTTTTGACCTGGGGATTGAGCAGAATTTTCTGGAGGAAGTTGTGCCGGTAATCGCTGACTTATATGAAGCGGACTTCCCAGAAGTTAAGGAAAACCGCGAGAGTATCATCGCGGTGCTGGTCAAGGAAGAAAAAGCCTTCCGCCAGACGTTGCGTAAAGGTCTTAGGCAAATGCAGCATTATATCGACGATGGCTTGACTGGCGAAGAGTTGTTTATGCTGTATGATACGTTTGGTTTTCCGGTGGAGCTGAGTACCGAGGAGGCGTATAATCAAGGCATCAAGCTTTCTGATAATTGGCGCGCCGAATTTGATGCTAAGATGGACGAGCAACGCCAACGTTCCAAGACAGCGCGCAAGGGGCAATTTAGCGGCGGCCTGGAGGGTCACGATCCAATCCATCTGAAATATCATACGGCGACACACCTGTTGGGTGCGGCATTGCGCAAGGTGCTGAATGCGCCGGATTTGCAGCAGCATGGTAGCAATATCACGTCTGAGCGCCTGCGTTTTGATTTCAACCACGATAAATTGACGCTAGAGGAAAAACAGGCGGTGGAAGATCAGGTTAACTCTTGGATCGACGCTGATTTGCCAGTCAGCTTTGCCGTCTATCCGACTGACGAGGCGCTAAAAATGGGTGCAATCGGCGCCTTTGGCGAGCGCTACGGTGATAAAGTAAAAGTTTATTCCATCGGTGAAGGCGACAATATTGTTAGTTTCGAAGTTTGCGGCGGCCCGCACGTTGAACACACGGGTGTCTTGGCTGAAGGCGGTAAGCGCTTCAAAATTACCAAGGAGGAGTCCAGCTCGGCGGGAATTCGCCGGATTAAAGCGGTTTTGAGTTAATCTCTGTAAGCCCCTATGATTTGGCAAAATCTAGCAACCATAAGCAAAAATAGTATATAATAGATGTAGTTATGGTTTTAGAGCGATTACGCAATAAGCTAAATAATCTAAAGGGCGAGTCAGACGATCAGCACGATGACTATATTGTTGCACTCGATATCGGTACCGAAAATGTTAAGGCGCTGTTAGCTCGCGTTAGCGGCGACGATATTGAGATTCTTGGTGTTGGACGTGCTCATCAGGAACTGTCTGACATGCATTCAGGCGCAATCGCCGATATTGCTGGCGTAGTGCAACACTGCGAGGACGCTCTGACTCAGGCTGAAGATGAAGCTGGCTTGCAGGCCAAGCATGCTGTCATCGGTATAGCTGGCGAACTCGTAAAAGGTACAACTAGCACGATTCGTTATCGCCGTCCGCAGCCCGACCGTCCGCTTGACGAGCAAGAAGTTGAATTTATTATCGAGAAGGTCCAAGATCGCGCTGCTAAACGAGCGCAAAAACAAATCGCCTTAGAGACGGGCAATGACGAGGTTGAGGTCAAGCTGGTCAACTCAGCGCTGGTTAGTATTCATATTGACGGCTATAAAGTGTCGAATCCGATTGGCTTTCAGGGTAAGGATGTAGCAGTGCAAATTTATACGGCGTTTGCGCCGATGGTGCATATTGGCGCGTTAGAGCGAGTGGCGCAAGAGCTTGATTTGGAGTTGTTAGCGGTCGCTGCTGAGCCGTTTGCAGTTAGCCGTAGCGTACTTGGCACTGATAGCAGTAGTGCTTTTACGGCAATTTTAGCAGATGTAGGTGGTGGCACAACTGATATTGCGGTGGTTAATGACGGCGGTGTTGAGGGTACCAAGATGTTTGGCATCGGTGGCCGCAGTTTTACTAAAACTATCGCTGACGAGTTGTCAATTCCGTACGATCAGGCAGAAAAACTCAAAGTAAATATCGAGGACAGTAAAATTAAAGCTACCGTCAAAAAAGATGTGGCAGTTGCCGTCGATAAAACTCTCGAGGTTTGGCTAGCTGGCGTAGAGCTGGCATTGAGCGAGTTTGATGCAGTTGATCAGCTGCCGCCGCGTATTTTGTTGTGCGGTGGCGGTGCTAGCTTGTCTCAATTAGTTGTAGCTCTCGAAAAGCGCGATTGGTACAGCGAGTTGCCATTCACTAAGCGTCCGACAGTACAGCGTATTCGTCCCGATCAAGTTGTTGGTATTACGGATAAAACCGGTGAAGTCAATGATCACACTTTTATTACGGCGATGGGTCTGCTGCGTGTTGGTTATGATACAATAATAGGAGCAGGCGACACTCAGTCGGTTCGCAGTAAAATTAATAGGATTTTGCGAATTTAATAGAGAAATAATATGCAAAAAGATGTCATTTATATAGATGTAGAAGACGACGTTACTTCAATTATTGGCAAGATAAAAGCCGCTAATTCGAACATTGTTGCTTTGGTACCGCCAAAGCGAATTGGGGCGATTCAGAGTGCAGTAAATCTTAAGCTAGTGCACCGCGCGGCTGAGCGGGTCGATAAAAAACTGGTAATTATTACTAATAATGATGCTTTGTCGACGCTTGCGGGCAGCGCGGGTATTCCGGTGGCCAAAAATTTGCAGAGTCGTCCAGAGTTAGCTGAGATTCCGGCTCTTGAAATCAACAGTGACGATGATGTGATTGATGGATCGGAAACGTTGAACGGTGGCGCTAAGCCTAACACGCTGGCTCCTGGCGATAAGAAAGGGCAGTCGTCTCTTAATGATGAGCTTAGCAAAATTGAAGACGAAGGAGAGGATGAGTTGCCATCTTCTAAGGGTAAGGATGGCGGTGATAAAAAATCTGCTGACCAGGCGGATAGCAAGTCGAAAAAAAGTCCGAAAATCCCCGATTTTAATACTTTTCGTAAAAAGTTCTTCATTATCGGTGCGGCTGTTATTTTGTTGATCGCCGGTTTGGTGTGGGCGTTTGTGTTTGCGCCGCGAGCACAGATTGTCATTTCTGCGCAAACTAGTAGCGTGGCTGTTAACACTCATATCAAATCAAGCGCTGCTGTTAACACTAGTTTGCAAGATGGTACTGTCAAACTGACGACCAAAACTAGAGAAAAAGCGATTTCTAAAACATTTACAGCTACCGGCAAGAAGGATGTCGGCGAAAAAGCGACTGGTATAGTAAGCTTTTCGACGCGCGATATTGACAATCTTGGTACAGAAATCCCAGCAGGAACAACTTTGACGACAGATTCCGGTGCCGAGTATGTGACCAGCGAGACTATTAAGATCTCGCTTAGTAATTATCGTAATGCCAAGGTGAAAATTACTGCCGCACGCAGCGGCGCCAGCTATAATGGCGCTAGCGGTACAGTCAAGGGAGCGCCTAGTGGTATTTCAGCAAGTATTAGCGGCTCGACAACAGGGGGGACCGACAAAACCATTACCGTCGTTCAACAAAGCGATATCAATAAAGCAATGCGCGAACTCGTCACCGAGGACGATAAGAACCAAAACAAAGCTGCTTTGCAAACTGAGTTTGGCAAGGATTACACAATTATCAATGAGTCATTCGCGGCGGATATCGCTGGCATTAATAAGCCTGCTATTGATAGCGAGGCTAACGACGGCCAAGCGGCAATTACTGGTACAATGAAGTTCTCGCTTTCTGGCATTGCTCGCAGCGAGTTTGACACGTTTCTCAAAGCTTACTGCCAGCAACGCATTGACGGCAAGTCAAACCAGAAAATTTATGATACTGGCAGCAAAACAGTTTCTCTGACTAACATAGCTATTTCGGGCGATACGATTAATGCGACAGTCTCGGCGAACGGTAAAGTTGGTCCGAAGATTGACGAAGATGCTATCAAGGAGTACGTCAAAGGTCAGTCGGTCGGCGAGGTTCAAGAGCGCGTCAAGACTGTTGAAGGCATAAAATCAGTAGATGTGAACCTTTCGCCATTTTGGGTTTATAGAGTTCCAGATGACACCAAGAAGATAAGCGTAAAGTTTCAGATAGATGGCTAAGCAGTATTTGGCACTTGACGTCGGCGAGCGGCGAATTGGCGTGGCATCGGCAAGCAGCGATGTTAAGATTGCCGTACCAGGCGACTGGATTGATGTCGACGGCAAGGAACTCGATATTATCCGCGAGATGCTGATTGACGAATCAATAGATGTTTTGGTAGTGGGTTATCCGCGCAATCAACGAGGCGAGCCGACCGCACAGACTCAGTATGTCGAAAACTTCGTTGACAGTCTTGGTCAAATTGAATCTGACGTTGTGTTCCAGGACGAATCGTTGACGAGCGTCAAAGCAGAGAATATCTTAGCATCGCAAAAACGTCCGTATAGTAAGGGCGAGATTGATTCTATGGCAGCTAGTATTATTTTACAAGATTATCTGGAGGCGCAATAATGGATGGTTTTAAACGGCAGAATGGCCAACAATTTAATTCTCGGCCGAATAATAATCGGCAAGTACCGCCGCTTGGTGCAGTTCCGCGTCCTGCACCTCGTGCTATTGACCCAAATCAGCCAATGGGGCAAAAGGCTAATATTTCGCTTAACTCCGACCATGACGCTGCGAGCCAGAAAGTGTCAAAGAAGAAACGTTGTCTTCGGCGCTGGATGATTATTTTGATAGCAGTCATGGTGTTTTTGACAGCAGTTTTTGCAGTACTATTTAAGTGGTACGAGATGCAGCTAAAACCAGTCTCAAGCGATAGCAATAAGGTGTCGGTTACTGTTGAAGACGGCTCCTCGGTTTCAGTAGTTGCTAATACGCTAGCCAGCAAAAATCTTATTCGCAACCGATTAGCTTTTGAAGTTTATGTGCGCCTTAATAATAAGAATAGTATCAAAGCTGGTACTTGTATGATTGCTCCGTCTGAGTCGGTCGCTGATATTGTTAACCGTATGAATAATGGCTGTCATGACTTCAAAACCATTACTTTTTATCCTGGTGGTACGTTAGAGAGTTCTAAGTATAAGGCTTCGCAGTCGTCTGATGGTGTTGATAAAACGAGCGTCCGTTACATCTTGCGCCAAGCAGGCTACTCTGATAGTGAGATCTCAAGTGCTTTCAAAGCGAAATACGATAGTCCTCTGTTTGCTGATCGTCCAAGCGGGTCGTCTTTGGAGGGCTACGTTTTTGGGGAGACATATCAATTTACGGGCGATGCCACAGCTAAAGATGTTTTACAGACAGTGTTTGATCACATGTACAAGGTTGTGCAGAAAAATGACTTAGTTAATAAGTTTAAGGCGCAAGGTTTGACGCTTTATCAAGGGTTGACTATGGCTTCGATTGTTGAGCGGGAATTGGGCTGCGAAGATAAACCGACCGTCGAGCGCAAAAATCGCTGTTATCAATACCAGCGGGGTATTGCGCAGGTGTTTATAACTCGCTACAAGAAAAACATGCAGCTTGGTTCTGATGTAACCTTTATCTATGCTGCAGACAAAGCTGGTGTTAAGCCTAAGGTGGATATTGATTCTCCGTATAATACTCGCAAGCATACTGGTTTGCCGCCGACGCCAATTGCGACACCTGGCGAATTATCGCTTAAAGCGGTCGCTGATCCGGCGCCTGGCGATAACTTGTTCTTCATAGCTGGCGATGACGGTTTAATATATTTTGCCAAAACTGATGAGGAACATAAAAACAATATTGACAAATACTGCCAGAAGTTGTGTAGTATCGTATAAAGTATTGACATTAACGCTAGTGATTTGCTATAATATAGAGTATACACGAGGACTTGCAGGAACAATTATGAATTATTGCCAGCTCTATCGTGCTCATAATATGATTTTCTAGGAGAACCATTATTAGTACGCAACCAAATCGAGTTAAAACTAATTTTGTACCGAGCGCAAAGGCTCATTCTAGCAAAACTAAAAGGCGCGGTGGTGTTTCTTGGACTTCCGTAGTATCGTATGTCGGCGTTTTTCTATTCATAGCAACGCTAATTGCTATCGGACAACGTCCAGTCGGCGTTCAGGAAGGTAGTAATAATACGCCGCTGGCTAATGCCTCTACCTCAAGCACTAAAAATACTGTAGCAGCTGCAACTTCCGCTAGTACGGTAGACCCGGTTGTCGCTACGAACATAGCTTCGTCGCTAGCAGACACTACCAGCATGCCGGTTAGCGCTAACGTAGCGACACTTTCTCAGACGCTGACTATTGAAACGGTAATGTCGCAGACCTCCAGCAACGCGATTAGTAAGCCGCAGATTGTCCAGCCGACAGCTAATTCGCGGGCGGCTACTACTTATACCACCAAGGCTGGCGATACAGTTGATGCAGTAGCCAGCAAATATGGACTCAAGAAAGAGACTATAGCTTGGGCCAATAATTTATCGTCTGATGCACTAGAGCCAAATACTACTTTGACAATTCTGCCAGTTGATGGTGTTCAGCATACCGTTAAGGCGGGTGACTCTGTTGATAGTATTGTTGCCAAGTACGGCGGTAATAAGGCTGATGTGGTGTCGTATAATGACCTAGAGCTCACTGGTTCGCTAACTGAAGGTAGGAATATTATTGTTCCTGGCGGTGCTTTGCCAGAAAATGAACGTCCAGGATATGTGGCTCCTCGTGCTGCGGCTAGTAATCGGCGCGGCGCTTATGGATATGGGTCGGGCCTGGGCGGTTACGGAAGTAATTACAATGGGGTTATCTCTGCTGGTAACAAATATGCATGGGGGAACTGTACTTGGTATGCTTACGAACGCCGAATGCAGCTAGGACGCCCAGTTGGTAGTTTCTGGGGTAATGCTAGTACTTGGGCTTATGCGGCAGCAGCGGCTGGATTGGCAGTTAATGGTACGCCAGCGCCTGGCGCAATAATGCAAAACGGCGGCGGATATGGCCATGTGGCAATTGTCGAGAGCGTTAACCCGGGCGTATCAATCACAATTAGCGAGATGAACGGTTATCGCTTTGGCGGCGGCTTCAATCGCGTTGGTCATGGCCAGATTTCCTGGGGCGAGGCCACTAGCGGTTACTATAGATATATTCACTAAGTATTTTACAAAACTAATTAACACCTCTGTCAAATCAGGGGTGTTTTTGGTATAATGTGTCTGTATGTTTGTTGATACAGCTAAAGTTTTAGTCCAGGCGGGCCGCGGCGGCGACGGCGCGGTCAGTTTTCGCCACGAGATTTACGTTGATAAAGGCGGTCCGGATGGCGGCGATGGTGGTCGCGGCGGTAATGTTGTGTTTTTGGCGACGGAACAGCTTAACACGTTATTAAAATTTCGTTACAAACCTGAGCTAAAGGCCGAAGATGGTGTCTCGGGCGCCAAGAAAAAAATGGCAGGCCGCGCTGGCAAGGATTTAGTTATTAAAGTGCCAGTTGGTACCATAGTCAAGCGTGATGGTAAAATCATCGCTGATTTATCTAAACCAAACCAAAAAGCTATTATTGCTAAAGGCGGCGATGGCGGTTTTGGTAATGCTCACTTTAAGTCGAGTGTTCGTCAAACACCGCGCATGGCAGAAGTGGGCGAGCTCGGCGAATCGTTCGAGGCAGAACTAGAATTGAAATTATTGGCTGATGTCGGTTTGGTGGGTTTTCCTAATGCTGGTAAGTCAACCTTTTTGAGCGTAGTGTCAAATGCTCGCCCTGAAATTGCAGATTATGAGTTCACAACGTTGACGCCGAATCTCGGTTTAGCTGATGTCGATGACAGTTCGCTTTTAATTGCTGATATTCCAGGGTTGATTGAGGGGGCTAGCGATGGTAAAGGATTGGGTGATGCCTTTTTGCGGCACGTTGAGAGGACTGCCGTACTGCTCCATTTGGTGGACGCTTATAGTAACGACGTAGCTGAACGCTACCTGGCGATTCGCCGCGAACTCAAAAAGTACAGCACTGAACTGGCGTCGCGTCCCGAGATAGTAGCCCTAACTAAATGCGAAGGATTAGATCAGGATATCATTCAAATGCAAATTGACACCTTAAAAGCTGTCACTAGCGAGGATACGCAGGTTTTCGCTATTTCCTCGGTATCGCATAAAGGCGTAATTGATGTACTGAGAGCTCTGCAGGTGCAAGTTGTAGCAATGCGCGCAGCTGAGAATGAGCAGAAGCAGACTGACGATTTGAATAACGATAAACTTGAGACAATCACTCTCAGTG
>JABCNZ020000040.1 GCA_013333845.2 Candidatus Saccharimonadota bacterium | reverse complement strand
ACTGTTTGCGAAATTCGGCTTGCGATTCGGGCGTGATTTCAACGCCTCGGGCGCGCATTTCGTCGTACAAAATGCCGCCGCCGTAGATTTTGGGAAAACCTTTGGCGGCTACGAAATTGGTTGCTTCGGTTTTACCGGCGCCAGGCAGCCCGACGAATGCCAAAATCTTGGCTGGTTTTTCTTGTGATGTCATAACCTTAGTATACATGATTATGGCTATATTCGCTTGTAAGTAACAGCCCTTAGATAGCGTATAATATAAATATGGTCAAACGCTTAGTGATTATCGACGGTAAAAGCGTGTTCTATCGCGGTTATTATGCTATGCCTGGGTTGTCGACCGCAGACGGGACACCGACAGGCGGCGTGTATGGTTTCGCGGCGCTGAGCTTGGAATTAATTAAGCAACTTAACCCGGATTATGTCTGCGTAGCGTGGGATAAACGAGGAACGAATATTCGCCGCCGCCTGGCAATTTACTCTGAGTATAAGGCCGGCCGCAAACCAGCACCGCCAGATTTTTATGCGCAGATTCCGATTTTGCACGAGCTACTGGCGGCTTTTGGCTGGCCGCTGTATGAATTTGATGATTATGAGGCCGACGATATCATGGCAACGCTAGACAAGCAGGCTGAACAGCACGGCGGCATCGAAACTTATTTGATTACTAGCGACTTGGACGCGCTGCAAATTCTCGACCAAAATACATATCTTTATGCGCTCAAAAAAGGCCTGACTAACATTGATAAATTTGACATTCCAGCGTTTGAAAAGCGCTACGGTATTCGGATTGGCCAATTTCTCGACTTGAAAAGCTTGAAAGGCGATTCGTCGGATAATATCCCTGGGGTGCCGGGGGTCGGCGAGAAGACAGCCGTCAAATTACTACAACAATTTGAAACGCTAGACGGTGTTTATGATAATCTATGGCAGATTAAAGACAGTTTGCGCCGCAAACTAGAAGCTGGTAAAAAATCTGCTTATATGAGTAGGGAATTGGCGCGGCTATTCACCGATGCGCCAGTGAAACTCGATTTAGAGGCAATGAACGTGCGCGACTTAGACACGGCAAAGTTGCGAGAGTTACTCGAAAAGCTGGAGTTTCGCTCATTGTTGCGAAAATTACCACAGCACATGCGCGACAGTTCTTCGGAAGTGACTCCAAATAATATTCTTGCGCCAGCTGTTGAAATATCGGGCGATAAAGTCGTACCGATGTTGGTAATGGCGCCGGAATTACTGGTAATTTGGGATGGTGATACGGTTTGGCTGAGCTATGAAAAAGGCAAGGTCGCTCGCTTGCCGCTGGCTAAAGCAAGCGCTATTTTAGCAGAAGCTTTGATAGTTGGCCACGATACCAAGGAGTTTTTCAAAGCACTTCTCGGTGCTGGTTGCCAGCAATTGCCGACTGTTAAGCACGATACCGCGCAGGGCTCGTTTCTGTTAAATCCTTTGCGTAAATCGCGCGCATTAGCGGATTTGGCAGGCGTAGAATCTTTGGATGACCCAAGATTGGCGATGGCAGCGCTGTGGGTAGTTCATGAACAACAAAAGTCGGCGTTTGCTGAGCTGCCCGACCTCCAGCAGGTGGCGCAGACGATGGATTTTCCACTGATTAATGTTTTAGCGCAAATGGAATTTCGAGGTATCAAAATCGATGCCAGCAAACTCGAAAAAATGAATAAATCATTAGCGCAAGATATTGCAGCGGTTCAGCAAAATATTTATGATATGGTCGGTTATGAATTTAATGTCGCCAGCCCAGCGCAGTTGGCTAGCGCGCTATTTGATAAGCTGCTCTTGCCGACAGCCGGTATCAAAAAAGGCAAAACTGGTTATTCAACCAACCAAAAGGAACTTGATAAGCTGCGCGGGCAACATCCAATTATTGAGTTGGTCGAGCGTTTTCGCGAACTATCGAAATTACAAAATACCTATGTGGCAGCTTTACCAGAGCAAACGGACGCTAACGGCTATATCCACACAACGTTTAACCAAGATGCGACAGCGACTGGGCGGTTGTCGAGCACTAACCCGAATTTACAGAATATTCCGATTCGTACTGAGTTGGGGCGGCAGATTCGCGATGCTTTTGTGCCAGCGCCTGGCAATGTTTTCGTAAATGCTGATTATTCGCAATTTGAGCTGCGCCTGGCGGCGGTGATGGCGGGCGAAAAACAGATGATTGAAGATTTTAATACCGACGTTGATATTCATGCCAAGACGGCAGCTGAAGTTTATAACGTGCCGATTAATGAAGTGACGCCAACGCAGCGCCGCCGCGCTAAAGTGGTGAATTTCGGCGTATTATACGGCATGAGCCAGCATGGTTTGGCAGCTGCTGCCAATATGAGTTACGGCGAAGCGCAACATTTCATCGACGAATATTATCGTATCCGCCCGCGCATCAAAGAGTTCATGGAACGAACGATTCGCCAAGCGCACGATGACGGCTTTGTGCAGACATTGTTTGGCCGGCGCCGGCCGACGCCCGATGTCAGATCGAATAATTTTGCTGTTCGCTCGGCTGCCGAGCGCGCAGCAGCTAATATGCCGATACAAGGTACCGAGGCGGATTTGATGAAATTAGCGATGCTGGCGGTAGAGAAGCGACTGACGATAATGACAAGCCCAGATTTGCTACCTTCAGAGACCGGCAAATTCGAAAAGAACGAATTCGCCTTGCCGGAAAGGCAAGTCTCTTCAGGCAGCAAGTCTGGGCTTGTACATAAAAATATCTCGCTCGGCCATCAAATCTTGCAAATCCATGACAGTATCATGATTGAGTGTCCGCTCCAAAACGCCGAAATAGTCAGCAAAATGCTGGTAGAGACTATGGAAAATATCTACCCGCAGCTCGGTATTAAGCTCAAAGTCGACGTCAAAATCGGTAATAATTGGGGCGAAGTGTAAAAAACTTAAAATTTGCTGAAAATTAGCGAAAACCCGTACAAATATGGACAAATAACTGCAACTGTGGTATAATCTAATTACAGTTAGCTTAAGCAAAAAGGCGGATGTTGTGGAACGGAAAATGTTACCAAAAAATAGCAACCCTAAACTTGAAGGGGCTAGGCCTTTATCTAGGCAAGAGCGTATAGCGCAGCTAGAAGAGCAGTTAGGACAAAAAGAGTCTCGTCTCAGCAGGCAAGTGGCTGCTGCGGACAAGCTTTATAAAAACCTTGGCGAAGAAAGTGGTTGTGACTTTCGTGTTGGTAGGTTTGTAGACGCAGATAGTACTGTTTGGCAAATCTACAATAATTATGCAAATAAAGAAAATCCTTACGGTTGGCTAGTAATTTGCTGCGGCCCTGATGCCGAAAACGACAGCGGCGATCCAGAGGCGGCAGTGCAAGAAATTACCGAAAACAGCTGCGCAGAAGGGCGGTACATGCCATATGTTATGCCAAAAGGCGTTAAGGCTATTGACACGCTTCACTTTGCTGGTAGACGCAGTATTAATGTTTTTTGGAAAGGTGGTGAAGAGTTGGTAGTAGCAGATAGTCTTGGCAGAGAGCTTTTACCACTTGACGAATTAATCGCTAAAAAGAACGCTAAAAAGAACGATACAGATAATAAACGACCTGAAGAAATAACAGCTGATAATAAAGAGGACGATACAGATAAACGTTTTAAAGAAATCGTCGAGTCTTCTCTCGCAGACGTAGAAGAAGGTTTGGGTGCTGCGGCTGTTTCTGGCACGGTACGCGTAGCTGCGTGATAAGTGTGTTAAAATACAAACATGTACAGAGGATCCCGACCGAGAATTTTACCGATAATCATTACTATTATCACTGTGGTGGTTGTTATTGCTATTTTGGTAACACTTGTGCGATCGTTGCTGAATCCAGATAAAAAGACCGAGCAGCCGCAAACACCCGAACAATCGTTAGAAAGCAAAAACAAAAATCAAGACCCAATTCGCAGCGTGCGCTGGACAGTGCGCGGTCCGATTGTTGCCGATGAAGAATTCAAGAGCTACCAGATTACAGTTAGTCCAACATCGCGTAAATACGTTATTTATTCGGGTTATCTGGATAGAGTTTTGGACAAGAAGGAATATGCTAATAATAGCAATGCTTATGAACAATTTGCTTATGCGCTAGTCAAGGTCAACATTCAGGCCTCCGATAACAAATCAAACGATGATATTCGCGGCGTATGCGCCACCAAAGGGCTGGCTTACGTATTCGAGACACGCGATGGCGACAATACCGATACTAATTTGTGGACGTCAACTTGCAAGGACTCGCCTGGTACGCTTAACGCTGATACCCTGAAGCTCCAAGCTCTTTTTGTCAATCAGATTCCAGATTTCAAACCGTCATTTAATAATATTTTCTAATTATGGCAATAAAAGCAGTTATTTTCGATTGTTTTGGCGTACTGTACGGAGGCAGTATTGATACGCTAATAAGAATGGCCGAGCCAGAGGGCAAGGTAATGCTGCGCGACCTCAGTAAACAGCACGATTACGGCTTTATTAGCGGCAGCGAGTATGAATCGGGAATTGCTGAGTTGTTTGGCTGGACACAGCAGCAGACGCATGATTTCTTGATGCACAAGCGGATTCGCAACGAGGAATTGATAAACTATATCGTGAATTTACGCCAGCAGTACGCTAATTTGAAGATGGCGATGTTGAGTAATGTTGGCGGCGGTACGCTGGAATATCTATTTGCGCCAGGCGAATTAGAAAAAATGTTTGATGTGTGCGTGTTGTCGTACGAGGAAAGCTTGGCCAAACCAAACCCAGAAATTTTCACGCTGACAGCTGACCGTTTAGGGGTTGCGGCTAGCGAATGCGTGATGATTGATGATCGTGTCGAAAATTGCGAAGGCGCCGAGGTGGCGGGAATGATGGCGTTGCAGTACACCGATAATGAGCTGCTTATTAAGCGTTTGAACGCTTTGTTGGAGGCATAAATGCCGGAACTTCCCGAAGTCGAGACAGTTCGCCGCGGGTTGGCGGAGCTACTGCCGGGCCGAGTGGTGGCGCGAGTGGTAGTGTTTGACTCGCCAAAAAGCTTCCCGAATGCGCCGGCTGACGTTGAACAATTTTTATATGGTGCGCGCGTGACGGCGGTGCGGCGGCGGGCAAAGGTGCTGATGATTGATCTGGATACGCGCTATTCGCTGGTGGTACATTTGAAGATGACGGGGCAGTTGGTGTTTCGCAGTTGTCATCCTGCGATGTATCGTCGGAAAAAATCTGGGCGTGCTTGTCACCGGGACCCGGATTGTTTTCCGATGATACTCGAGGATGACAAGGTGCCTAACTTCGCTGGCGGTCACCCAAACGATAGCTTGATTGGTGAGCTGCCTGATCGGTCGACGCGGGTGCAGATTGATTTTGTGGACGGGTCGCGGCTGTTTTTTAATGATCAGCGCAAGTTTGGCTGGGTAAAGTTACTGCCAACTGATGAAGTGAAGAACTTGCCGTTCATGCAAAAAGTTGGGCCGGAGCCGCTTGATCCTCAGACGCGGGCTGAGGATTTTGTTCAGCGGATTCGTCGCCGCCAGAATTCGATGATCAAACCAGCATTTCTTGATCAAACGGTGATTGCTGGGGTTGGTAATATTTACGCTGACGAAGCGCTGTGGGCGGCGCAGATTCATCCGCAAACGCGGGTAAAAAATGTCAGTGACCAGCAGCTGAATACATTATTTAATGAGTTGCGGCAAATCTTGCAGTTAAGTATTGATCAGGGCGGTTCGACTGATAGGAATTACGTTGATGCCGAGGGGCGGAAAGGAAATTATCTGACGTTTGCTCATGTGTTTCGCCGCGAAGGCCAAGCCTGTCATCGTCACCCCGACCAGGAGATCATCAAGCTGAAAGTTGGCGGTCGCGGCACGCATATTTGTCCGGTCTGCCAGGTGGAAGTCGTATGATTTATTTGATTGTTGGCACGAACGCCTACCGCGTGCAGTATGAGCTGCAGCAATTGGTGAAAGCACTGGATGTACGGCCTGAGAAAATCGACGCGGCTAGTCTTGATTTGAATAAATTAGCCGATATGGTGCGCGGCTTGAGTTTATTTCAAGAACAGCGGCTGATTGTTATTGAACGGCTCTCGGAACGAAAAGACTTGTGGGATAAGCTCGGCGAATGGGCTAGCGATATTGCGGCAGAAACCTACTTGGTATTGATCGAGCCGCGCCCGGATAAGCGTACCAAAACTTTCAAAACCTTGCAAAAAACCGCAAAGCTAATTGAAGCAACGCCGCTGACTGATCGCCAGCGTCCAGCGGCCGAAAAGTGGCTGCTAGACTATGCAAGCGAGCACGGAGTAAAATTGACGAAAACACAGGCTAGTAATATGGTAGCGCGAGCGATTATCGCCGATGAAAAATCGCGGTCTGCTGAAATTGACCAATTGCAATTAACTCATGCTGTAGCTGCCTTGAAAAATGCCGTGAAAATTGACGATGCAGCGATTGCAACAGTTTTGCCGCCAGCACGTGAGTTTTCGGTGTTTGATATCATTGAATTGGCAGTGCGCGGCAAAACGGCAAATCTACGGAGCGCGCTTGATGAACTTCGCCGCAGCGACGATGTTTATAAAGTGGCGCCGTTGGTATGGTCGCAGTGGTCGCAATTGGTATTGCTGGCTAAGGCCGAAGCAGCTGGCGCTAACGATACGATTGATCTCGGCATACATCCGTTTGTTGCCAAGAAGTTGCGGCCGCTTGCTCGGCAGTTGTCGCCAAAGGACTTGGCAGAATTGACTGAATTAGCGGCGGAGCGCGATTATCAAATGAAAACATCATCAGTTGATCCGTGGGCGGCGTTGGAGGATTTTTTGTTTCGGGTGGCTTCGCGGCAAAAGTAAAACGCTCCGGCTTGCGGAGCGTTTTAATTTCTTTATTATAGATTAAGCAGTTTTAGCTACGGCCTTCTTGGCTGTGGTTTTGGCAGCTGGCTTTTTGGCAGGAGCTTTTTTGGCCTCAGTAGCTGGCTTAGCGGCTTTCTTTTCTAGTTTGACGCCGGCAGCTTTAGCGACCTTGGCTAGGGCTGATTTGCGGCGGCTGACGGTTGCCTTTTTGAGCAGGCCTTTCTTGACGGCAGTATCTAGCTCGCTTTGAGCTTTGCTTAGGGTAGCGGCGTTCGGGTTGGCCAAAAATTCCTTGGTGGCAGATTTGATATCGCGCTTGATACCAATGTTACGCTGGCGGCGCTTAGCGGTTTGCTTCATTCGCTTAACGGCTGATTTGATGAGTGGCATAAATTCCTTTACCTCTGTTATTGATTTAGTGTATACAATCAGTTTTCAATTATAACTTATACACCTCTGTTTGTAAAGTGATGTTGTTTTGTAAATTCGTATTGACTTTGCCGTGATGCTTATGTTATAGTACGTAAAGTCTATAGCGAATAAAAACAAATAGGATAAAAATATGGCAGACGTGCTGAACCAGATAGTAGAGAAAGTCAAAGAAAGTAATAATATTCTCGTTACGGTTAGCGCCAATCCGTCGGTTGACGAATTGAGCGCTGCTTTGGGCATCACGCTGCTAATCAATAAGTTAAATAAGCATGCGACGGCAGTATTTAGCGGGGCAGTGCCGCCAGTGATTAAATTTCTACAGCCCGAGAAAACGTTTGAAAGTACAGTTGATAGTTTGCGCGATTTTATCATCGCGCTGGATAAGGAAAAGGCCGACCACTTACGTTACAAAATTGTCGATGATATGGTCAAGATTTTTATTACGCCGTACCGTACGACAATCAACCAGAAAGATTTGGACTTTAGCCAAGGAGACTATAATGTCGAGATGGTGTTGGCAATTGGCGTTAAAGACGAAGCTGATTTAGACCATGCGCTCGAGAGCCATGGCCGAATTTTGCACGATGCGGTTGTAGCAAGCGTATCGCTTGGCGAGTCAACCCAGCTCGGTAGTCTGGAGTGGAGTAATCCGCGAGCTAGCTGTTATAGCGAGGTTTTGTGCCGGTTAGCCAATGAATTAAGAGGCGAGAGTCGGCTGATTGATGAGCAAATCGCTACGGCGTTTTTGACAGGTATCGTGGCAGCAACCGATCGTTTCAGCAATGCGCATACTAGCTCGGCGGCGATGACCGTGGCTGCTCAATTGATGGCAGATGGTGCTAACCAGCAGCTGATTGCCACTAAACTCAAAGAATCGCACGATAAGCCGATTCCAGTGCCTGAAGCAAAAAGCAAGGACGAAGAAAAATCCTCCAAAAAAGATGAGTCTAAAAATTCTGGCGACATTGGCGCATTGTCGATTTCACACGAGCCAGTCGGTGATGTTGACGACGTCAAGAATGCAATTGATAGGCGCCATTCCGACGAAGCTCTGAGGGCTGCCAATGAAGAATTAGAGAAGCGAAGCAGCCGAGATGCCGCCGCTGCCGCCGAAAAGAAATTAGCCGAACAATTAGCATCAATTCCTGCTGTTGAACCTGAAGCTGATAGGCGAGATATGCCGTCGGTCGCCGATTTGCAGCGCGATATTGCTGCCAGCTCAGCAGAAGTAGATGAAGCGGCCAAAGAAGATCTAACTTTGCCGCCAGTTGCTCCATTTGCGCCAGGGCCAGGTCTAGCGATGCCAGTTAGCCCGAGCGAGCCGTCGATTGGCGGTACTTTCAACGCGACAACCGAACAGGCTGCCGAGGAAGCTAGAAAAGCTGAAAAAGATATGCATAATCGCGTCATTTTAAGCCACGATCGCGGCGCGGTGGCGTCGCAGCCGCCGTCAATGCAATCGCCATTTAATGCCGTAGCCGATAAGACCGAGGTAGAACCGACAGTTCGCGACGTCTTATCAGAAGCTGCGCCAGTTGATGCGGCGCCCGAGGCGGTTTCTTCGAAAGGGGTAACGGTACAGCCGAGTATGCCAGCGCCTAGCGTAGAAACTACGCCAGCCGCAAATCCTGCTAGTTCAGACCAAGACCAAGCGCGATCTGCCGTTGATGCAGCTCTGTCGGCAGCATCAGCTGCGCCATCGTCTGGCGCGGTTGATGATTTGCCGCCACTACCGCCATTACCGCCGTTGCCAGATTTTTCATCCTTGCCGCCAGTGCCAGCTAATGGCGGGGTCGGAGCTGACATTTTAGAATCTACTCTACCGCCGCCGCCAGCTCCAGCAGTTTCGGCACCAACATCAAATGATCCGGCTCAGTTCAAGATTCCAGGGCAAGCTTAAGTTTGCGAATAGGCTTCAGATTGGCCCTGAAAAAATTTTAGAATCAATGCTACGGGGTATGCTGATATACTTGAAATATGAATGACAGGGTTATATTGATCGATAAGCCGCCAGGCATGACTAGCTTCGGGGTGGTGGCGCGAGTTCGCCGCGTACTTAGCCATCGGGCTGGCAAAAAAGTCAAAGTCGGTCATTGCGGGACGCTTGATCCGTTTGCGACGGGCCTGTTGATTTTGGTTACGGGCAAGGAATGTCGCAACGCGATGCGTTATACCAAGCTTGATAAGATTTATGAAGCGACGTTCCGGTTGGGGCAGACTAGTACAACTGGCGACCCGGAAGGCGAAATTACGCCGTATGTTGCAAATAGCAATCTGCAAAATGAGACTCAAGTTCCATCTATCTCCAAGCAGCCGGATATGGCAGTCATCAAGTCTGTTTTGGCACAATTCGTTGGTGATATCAAACAGCGCCCGCCAGCGTTCAGCGCTATCAAAATTAATGGCCAGCGGGCCTACAAATTAGCTCGCAGCGGTAAAAAAATTGATATTCCAGAACGCACAGTGACGATTTATGCACTGGAATTGCTTGATTACGCTTATCCGCTGCTCAAAGTTCGAGCTCATGTCTCTAGCGGTACCTATATTCGTAGTTTGGCAGTTGATATCGGTGAGGCTCTAAACACGGGCGCTTACTGTCAAGAATTGCGCCGTACGCAGATTGCTGATTGGCAAGTTAGTCAAGCGCAGAAATTGGCAGATTTTGGTGTTGAATCATAAACCAGTCCTGGTACTAGCAGTATTGTGTAAGATTAATAGCAGAGATGCTGTGTCGTACGTATTGTTTAGTTTTAGCTAAAAGCTATGGCCTAATCTTGACTGATTAGCGTATCTCTGCTAAAGTTATTAGCTATGATATCAAAGGATAACAAAGCGAAAGCTATTGCTTTGACTCAGGTCAACGAGAACGATGTCGGCAGTCCGCAAGCGCAGATTTCGATCTTGACGGCTCGTATCAAAGAGGTGACTGAACATCTCAAGTCCAATAAGCACGACCGTATGGCGCGCCGCGGACTGATT
>JABCNZ020000039.1 GCA_013333845.2 Candidatus Saccharimonadota bacterium | reverse complement strand
AGGGGATGTTTGTAATCCGAAAGGAGGTGGGCCGATGACATAGCTTGCGATAAGCTAGTGTGCCAGCGCGGTGTTTTAGCCGCCTCCAAGTACTAATCTACGGGTTATTGCCTGCTGCTTTAAGAGGTGGCTCTCGCCAGATTAAAACCAACGTGGTACTTTTCGAAAAGCACCGTGGTAGTTTAGAAAAAGTACCGTGGTAGCCTCAAAGCTCTACTACAATGTGTTGATTAATCAACGGATTTCCACGTTACGCTCAAATCCAAAGGCGTCGCCTAAGAAAAAGACGTCAATCCTAGTATCATTGAAGAAGCTAAAGTCCGCTTTATCGCAGGCAGCGTCCTCAAAAAAGAACTGAAAAACACCAAATTCGAAAAGGACGCCGAACCAAAGAAAGACATCCCAGCGCCGAAGCCAGGGGTGTAAATAGCCATAAAACGCCAGGTCGCTCCGTATTCTGTCGGGGTGGCTTAGCTATTCTATTTCTTCCAATCAGGGCGGTTGGCGTGCAGCTTTTTGATGACGCCTTCTGTCAGGTCTTGCTCGTCGAAGCCTGCGTAGGCCAGGGTTGTTAGCAATTGGATTTGCGTATCGACGATTTCAGACAGTAGTGCTTCTGGATTGACTTTTTGTTCTTTCCATTGGCGGCGCGGCAGCTCTCGGACAACTTCCCAAGCTTCCTCTTGAGTGTGATAAGCGAATGCCAGGCAAGCTTTCCAGTTTCTCTCGAGAGGTTCCATATAGCCCTTATCGACTCGGGACTGTTGCGCTTTTAACACTTCCGAGAATAGAGATACGCTTTGTTCTGCGCCTATTCTATGCCACAATATCGCGCGCATGATACTCACGTATTGTAGGCGCTTTTTGAGCACAGCGCTCTCGCCCTCTGTTGTTAAGTTCTCGCTAAACAGTCCAGACAGACTGTCGGTTACCAAGTTAAGGTAGCTAAATACTAAGCCAAAGTCATTTGCAGCTTTTGCTGCCCATCCTATTTCAGAATCTACGAAGCGGTATTTATCCTTAGACTCGTTATACCATTTTGCAGTTTCAAGTACAGATGGCAGCGTATAATGCGCACCCTCTACAGTAAGCGGGGATTTCTTGAAAAGATTATTCCAAGTTATAAGCGAACCGTCTACGTATGATGAGTCGCCTGTCGCGATAGTCGCGTTAGGAATATCGGATGATGAAAGCGAACCAAGTTTACCAGCATAAATAATCGTGGAGCAGTATTTTGCTAGCATTTCGACGACAGAGTAAATGATATTACCCCAGTAACTAAACGCTACTCCGACAAAAACAACTTTTTGCCCGTTAATCATTTCTAGCTTCCACTTGATGTCATCATTGCCTTGCCATTCTCCAACACTTGGTACAAGTGCTTCAACATATCCTAGCAGTATAACATCGCAGTCTGGCATATCAGTTGGAAAGATGTTTCTTAAAGCTCTGGTAGTTTGCGCTTGAGTTGGCGTCTTTGAGGTAACTTTGTATCCGCACCTTTCATAAATCTTTTTATAGTGGCGTACGTAATCTTTTCCAGGAAACACATAGAGATATCCGGTGTCATCGATAATTTCGGCAGTTGGTCTTTTGTAATTAAACAGCTTATCGTTTTTCTCGGTATCAGAAATAGTTTTAATCCTGTCATAGGCAGGGACGATACAGATTTTTTCTATGCTAGTATCTCTAAACAGGCTATGTATTTTGCTCTTGCAATATGTTAGAGTATCTTTTTCTGTCATGATATGCTGTAGTTGATCCTTCATAATGATAGAATTGTAATGTGATAAGTAAAGATAATCAACCTATAGAGCGGCTAGAAGGATATTGCGCGAGTACGAACCCTCAGAGAAAATATGTGCAGAACTTGGCAAAAGGACTATAATTATGTTCTCTGGACCTTTCGCTGTCGGAAAAACAACTCTCATGCAAAGTGTAGAGAAAGCCAGCGATGATTGTTCAAGGATCAGAGGCTTTACGACGCGACCTTGCCGGAGCTCTTCCGAGGAAGAAAACTATCGTTTCGTACCGCATAATGAAGAAAACCTCCAAGCGATTATACGAAAAGCGGCCAATAGAGAGCTGGTTCAAGGCATGGTGCATCCGACAACTCGGTTTGTATACGGTTCTGAACTAGCTGATTATGGAGATGGTACTACGGTTTTGCTAGATGCTGTCCCTAAGGCTGTTGAGGCAATCGAGCAGCTTCCTTTTAGAAACTCTAGCATTATAGAAGTTGTTGCCTCGCCAGATGTATGGCATTCTCGGGTAACTGCTCGCGGCGATCAGCACGACGAATCAGACATGCAGGCAAGAATTAGAGAGGCAAGACACAATCTAAAGTGGGCGCTAGGCAGGGATGATGTAGTTTGGATTGACAATAGCGGAGATATAGAAGAAGCAACCAGCTGTACTCTCGACGTTATTCGCGGGCTTGCCGTGCCTTCTGATAGAGCAAGACTTATAGGAAAAGAATTGCTTCGTCAAATTAGCATGATGCAGATGGAGTAGGATTCTTGTAGTCTGGTGTATATAATCAAATACTATAAACCTACTAATCCATAAACAAAGGAAGACGACGTGAAAATTACTCCGCTAGATATAGTATCAGCGATTGCAATAGCTAGCATTGTTATCTCTGCGTATGCTGCCGCAAGAGTCAGCAAAGGGCAAAAGGCTAAGCAGGGGAAAGACACTAAAACTGAGAAGACAGAACCAAGCAGTCCCGCAGCAAGCACCAGCAAGCTTCGCGCTGAGCTGGACGACCTAAAGAAACGAGTCGCGACACTGGAGAAGAAGTAAGTAGATAATCTAAATATGTCATTATATATCAAGACATTTTGTCCTAAAGTATAATGAGTTATATCTTGCTGAGAGTTTAGTTAATGCTTTTTGGCGCAGGAATATAGGAATAACCTGTATCTTTTGCGTAGTAGGATAGATAGCATATATAGTCCCTACAAAAGAAATATTATACGTTGTTTATGTAATACTCTAAAATTCTAACATCTCTTAGGACCATAAAACGTGTTCGATAAACCGAGTCATAGTCAGATGATTCAAGTTTTTCTAGCGACTCTCTCATCTTTTTTAGTGCTTGTAATTTTGGTAGCCAAATATATTCAGTGCCTTCAGCTTTTTCTTTTTCAGTTAGGTTATTTGACTCCAGCTCGTCAACCTTTCTTGCTTCATAAACGAACGACAGTTGTTTGAAATTTTCCTGTGATTTATATTCAATAGCCGTTCCTAGCTCTTTGGTTATGTCGACAACACACCCCAGCTCTTCTTCACATTCACGCCTAAACGCATCTTGAGCTTTCTCGCCGCTATCAAGGCCGCCACCAGGTAATTTGTATTCATTCTTAGCTTTTTTATATATGACGGCTATTTCGCCTTTATCATTCAGAACAATTCCTCTAGACCCCAGCCGTATCGTAGTTTTCTCTTTATGATAAACAGGAGAGATATTAAAATCCTCATCGGTTACCTTAACAATTTCCTTCAGGGCATCAGACTCTTCTATGTTAAAATTGGAGCTCATCTTTCTTCCTTCATGTATAATTGATTTATAGATCATCTCTGTTATCATTATACTTTGTTTATGTAATAATAAGTCGGAGTCGTTTGAAATATTTTCAATAAAGTCGGTGAGACATTTTTCTCTTGCTTTTTCATTATATCCAATAAAGCTATTGTCTTGTACATTATATAGATCTGCAATAGATACTTTTTCAAATGGTTTTCCGCCAATTAAGTCTGTATTGCGAAATATGTAAATATCAAAATGTTCAATATCGCCAGGCTCATGTCCACCATGAGCTTTTCTTTCTTTTGCCTCGTAAGCTTGGTAGCTATGTACCTGAATATTTAACAAAGGTCCGACATAAACATTCAGACGTTCGTGTCTTATTCTACCGTTAGATTTGTATGTATCTTCTGGTAGTTCTATCCAAGATCTCCTACTAACACCAGACTGCATTAAATTTAGAGAACAGTTCGTTATTAAATTCTTGTTGTTATAGAAATTTATAATACTATGTATATCTAACTCTCCATAAGACTCATACTGCTTCCTATTAAGTAGTAACTTAGAGAATTTATTGGTTTCCAATATTTTTTGATAATCTTGATTATTAAAATTATAAACAAAATCCAATGGACGATAACTTTCTGAATATACGCTACACCTGTTGATCTTCTTGTCGTCTTTAAGAGTAGCATTGACCTCTACTATCCATGTTAATAAGTCAATGAAGTGATAACCGCTATGAAAAAGCTTGCCGTAACCATATTTGTAAGGATGATTCTCGCGATATATGAATTCGTCTGGCATATTCCACATGCCATCACTATGAAATATATCTATGTAGCTAATTGGAATATTATACTTTCGAACTACTTCCGATAGCAACGATTTTACATAAGTATAGCCCTTATGAAATCTTCGCTGGCATTGAATACTAAAGATTAATTTATCGTTATAGGCTTTTTGCATTTTATACTTTGCACATAATAAGTCGTATTCTGACTTTATCTTACTTGCCTGAACTGGGTTATTTATCACATTTATTGGAGCTGTAATTGGCTTGTCCATTAAAATATTTACGTTGTTTTTTAGTAAAAACATTGCATATGCAAAGTGAGCTTTCGGCTCAGTCGAAATTATAGCATGAGTAATGCCCATTTCTTTAATGTGCTTTGCAAGCACAGACTCCGTTTCTTTTGAGAGTCTCAAGTCGTCTCTATGACGGTCATCTACAAAAATACATACAGTCTTATCTAAATTATATTTACCGAGATATTTGCGTATTGCATTTTCTTGAGAGACAAGATCTACTATCAACGCTGGCTCTATATTATGCTTTAGTAGAAAACGTAAATATATTCTCTTGGCATGAGGGCCAAGTCCTATTAATGCTAAATTCATATTCTATAATTATACTAAAAATATATTACAAATAATTCATCCATTTCACATTCCCTTCACACACCCCTGCTACACTGACATAGAACCAAGAAAGGAGATCTATGTCATTTATACAACGTGCCTGGTTGTATATCACCAGGAAAAAACTCAAAACGCTGATTTTGCT
>JABCNZ020000038.1 GCA_013333845.2 Candidatus Saccharimonadota bacterium | reverse complement strand
ACAGGCAATCCATCATGTCGAGAACTTACACACTAACCGGATTTGGCATCGCCGGCAATAAGATTGTGGAGCATTTTTGTTGAGGTGTTCGTCTTATAGTCATTCTCGCTACCATTGGTATTCTGTGAAAACTGCGCGGATGAATCTGATGTAGAGGAAGGCGGTATCTTGCCAGATTCTCGTGGGCTAAACGTGGGTGAGATGAGAGTAATGATGGTGTTTAGTATATAGGCTGATTTAGTGTATCGCTACGCCATATATGACTTGCTATCGAACATGAATAGAGTCTTCTTGACAAAGGTGCTAAAATTGCTCGAAAATAGCTATAGATAAGCATACAAAGCCCAGCGTTAAATTTGGATTTCTCTCATTATCTCTTGAAGATTATCCTGATAATTAGCAGTGGACAGTAGTCTATCGCCCAGTATAATACAGTTGTATTTTTCTGGGTGTTCTATGTATTTATCAACACTATCCTGAATTGCTGAAAATATTGTTTGAGAATCCTGGTTCAAAAGATACTTTTCCGTAGCTTCAAACATTTTGTCTAAGTTATCACAGTCTGTTTCGTTCTTTATAAAGGAATCTATACAAAAGGGTAATTTATATCGACCAAGCTCAGATACCAGCCGCATATAGACTAGATAGATGCCAAAATATGTTTGATTGCCTATAACACCGCTTGACTGTAATCCAGTAAATTTCTTAAAGCTTATCTTGTTTATGTCTGATCTTGGCATCAACAGTGAAAGTTGGTCTATGTACTTTTCATACAAAGATTTTATATCCTCCAAAGCTCTACGAGTATTGCTCTTTATCTCTTTTTTCTCTAATCTTAATTCACTAATTTCTACCTCCAGCTTACCTACTTCAGTTTCTAGGGTCTGAATAATTTTTGCAAATTCTTCTTGTGATCGTTTTTTAGATGCCTGACTTATATAGTCGTTAAGAGACTTTATTTCTGGTATACTTCTTATCTGACCTGACAATTTACGATATTCTTTTAACGCCGTCTTTTCCTCTAAGCGTGCCTCATATACCTTTTTTTCCGATAAATCAATGTCCTTTTTGATAGAAGCTATCATTATCTTAAGCTGGGATACGTTAGACGAAATATCCATCCTTGTTTGTACCTGTTCAATTGTAAGTTCAGATTTACAATGCTTACATTTAGCCTTAATTTGTTTATAGTCTTCTTCGTACATCTTTAAAATACTACGATATTCCGCTTCGCTTTTTCTTTTTTGATCATAGATTCTTTGAAGCTTTATCCTCTCTGTCTTATGTCCTATATATTTTTTGTTGGCCGTATTTATAAGGCTAATTAAATTGTCGATGCTTTGTTTGCTGAAGCTATCAAGACTTTCGGTAAGAACGATATTTGAGTTAAAATTATCATTCTCAATATAATCAAGAAAGGCATTCTTGATGTAGCCATGTTTAGCTTTCGCATTAGAATGTTGCTTTTGTTTTTTTGAAATCTTTGCGCTTAATTTCATTTCTTCATCGTCAGATATACCGAGAACATATTCAAATATCCTATCGGGTACTTTTTTATACATTGTAAGTTCATTAGTAGATGCGAACAATCTTCCCGACCATGAGTCATCTTGGTCTATATAGAATGGTACAATGAGTGCCGAAGGATAAGCTACGGAAGTAACTTCTTCTGATGATTTATTCTTAAGTTTTAAGTCAATATCAAGTTGGTCGCTGAGCCAGCGTGTGTATTCAGTGGGACTTAGCGAGTTATCCCTCCCAGACACATAATAGAGATTTTCATGTCTAATAACATAAAGATCCTCCCTGGTTCTTTCGTTAAAAAGACAAAGCTTTATTGACATTTTTGATATATCCCAACCTGTTGGAAATTTGTTTATCTTGAAGCCTAGACCGTAATATATAGACTTTATTAAACTCGACTTGCCTTGGCTGTTAGATTGACTAATTATTAGATTGGCCTTATTCCCGAAAGTGTATTCTCCTGACTCGGCGTTCTCATGGTCTACTATCAGTATCCTTTTAATTATCATATATATTCCTTTTCATAAATTACCTGGCTATATGCATCAATAACTATAGCTTCACGAATTAAAGTATCTTCAATGTTTTTAAAATCCGAATTTTTAAGCATGAATGATACGACTTCTGTTTCTTTTAGCTCCATGATATTAAGCTTCTTAATAGCTATTTCTATATCAGTATAAACAGACCCATAGAGTGCAGCTATAGAAACCCTTTTCTCAATCAAGGCTTCTTGTTTAGGTATACTATAATTAAGCTTTTTGATTATATTCTTAAAGATTTCTAGTTTATGGGAGTGTGAAAAGATATTGGAGAGATCTTTTGGGGTAAATTTTTTCTTTTCATAATCATCTTCGCTCTTAGCTATAAGGGCGCTCCTTTGATCAATCTGCCCGCTTAGTTCTTCTAGTGATCTCTGTCCATGATTGTTATCTACTGGTATTCCCATTGACGCCATAATTCCTTGTATATAAATAAGGAACTCTGATTGATCGTCCTTAAAATTGGTTAACGCAACTCTTGCTCGGGCAAGTTTTTCTTGCGTTATATTTGGTGAGTTCTTGCTTATGGTTTTTATAGCCTCACTGCTATACTGGAATATGCTTGCACCTTTTGTGATGAGAGTTGCATCAACTTTTTTTAGAGTTTTATCCATATTTTTAAAGGCAGGGGCTACTATTTTGTAAAGGTCATTCTTTCCTGTTCCATGAGATGTATTCTTTTCAATTACCGATAGCTTTCCTTTACATCCCTTTGAAACAGTGGCAAGGCTCATTGTTCTGCTTTTTGCCTGTATATATACAGTCCTAAATGGTGAAGAAAATACTATGTCATCCTCAGCTTCTACGGCCAGTTCGAAGTCCTTCTCGAGAAAGTGCAAGACTGCTATGAGCATAGCGATAGACTTTTGGTAATTGAAGCCCTTTATAGCGCTTGCACCACCGTTATCTACTGTTTTCATGATGAGATGATTATAACATATACTATAATCCTCTAGGTAGATATATAAAACCAAAAAAACGAGCATAAAGCTCGACATTCAAAATTGGTGCGGGTTAGGAGACTCTAACTCCTGGCCTCTTCCATGGCAAGGAAGCGCTCTAACAACTGAGCTAAACCCGCATAATGTTTGCTACGTATCTCGCCGGCAAAGCGTCATAATTTTGCGAACTCGCCTACGATGTGCGATGTAACAGCCAATCTTTCGATTACATAGTAAGTATAGCAAACAAACCTGCTCATTTCAATAATCTTCTCACCAATTTCTTTTCGTATGATCAGGTGTGGCGTCTTTGTAATCTTCTAGGTGCTGGTTTCTTTCCTGGGATTTGCGCTGTTCGTTGTAGGAGTCGATGAATCGCTTGTCCAATTCTTTGAGTTTGCTGTCGGTGCTGCCCGCGTCAACTTTTTCTTTATCGCTAGGGTTGGTGACTGAAATACCTTGGTCGCCGTTTCTAAGTTGTTTTATTTGCGCCAACTTTTGCCGGACTCGCTGCTCAATAACGATTGCCGTTTTGCCGTCGTCGTTGCTCGCGTCGACTGTTTGGCTAGCAAATTGCACGCCGCAACTATCCTCGCCGTCGTGCAGTACGGCGTTTGCTTCGTCGTAGCGGATGATTGCCTGGTCGTAGCGTTTTTCGCTGGAAAGGGCGTCTGCCTGCATCTCGATTGATAACGCCAGGTTGATGCGGACAGGACATTCGCGCGTTTTCGGCGCTTTTTGCAGGGCTTGGCGGAATTGTTTTTCTGCCGAGTCGTAGCGGGCTTGCTTATATAAAGCGTTCCCGTCGTTAAAAAATACTTTATAAGATTCAAACAAATTCATGGTATAAATTGGCGATAGGCGAAAGGAAGCCTGGCTGTTGTCGCCGTCTTTATAAGCAGCGTGCGCTGCTAGCGACAACAAGGGGAAGCTTGTTAATTTAATAGCAACCAGCAGAATCACCGCGCAAGCAGGGAACGAATAACGGAGCAGTTTCTGGCGTTTTTCTAGGCGGATCTTTTCAAAGTCCAATTTTTTCAGGTCAAATGGACGATTCTTACTCACGATTTTCCTCCTCCGACGGCGTTATATTTTGAAGTTTGCATAGAGGCAAATAGATGTTTCTGATTTCAAAGGCCAGCAAAATAGCAGCCGCAAATATCGCTATCCAATAGATATCGTTGTAGCCGTCGAATGAGCGGCTGCTATTGACAGCTTTATCGACGGAACCGTTCTTGACGACGGCGTCAATGGAATCTGGAGTTTGCCGGTGCGTGTACGGCAGGCCTGTTTGGCTGGCAATGTTTTTAAGGTTTGTCTCGTCGATTTTTGATACGGCATATTTCAAATCTGGCCCGCGTAGGTAAAAACCGTCAAAGCTGCCGCTGTAGCTTGGCGTTTTCATTTTTCCGCCGGCAGCGGTGCCGTATCCTATAATCGCGCCGCCGCCTAGTAGCGGTTTCAATCTAGCGAATGACTTTGGCGAGGCATCGCTGGTTTGTTCACCGTCGCCCAGGTAAAATAGCAGCGAGGTGCGCTCGGGATTTTTATGCTTGGTGCGAGTAATTTCCGAGGCGATAGTGTCAATCGGTGTATCAATTGAGCTGCCCATGGCATAGCTTTCGCTAATGATATTTACTGTGTCAACTGCCGATT
>JABCNZ020000037.1 GCA_013333845.2 Candidatus Saccharimonadota bacterium | reverse complement strand
GCCACATCAACGACACGCTTGTTGGTCTCGTCGAGCTTGGTCAAGCGCTGCGTGACATCGGCCACCAATTTTGAACTTTCACTGAGCTGCTTTTGCACCGATTGCTGAGTTGACAGCTGCGAGCGTTCAAGCTTGTCGCTCATTGTTTGCTGCAAATTAGTGATCGAGCGCGACAATTCAACGACATCGCCCTTAATCAGCTCTACCGCCGAGTTATTTTGCACTCGCTTCAGCTGCTGCATCAACACAAAAATAACCACGCTAGCCGCTGCGACGACTATCACTAAAATTATAAGCAAAACCATTATTTCCATATAGCTAGCATACCGCAAATAACGGTTCTGTGCCAGCTACCCAGCGATAATCAACCGAGCCGCTACAATCAGCACAATCGATACTACTAAGTAAAGTATAAACGACCGCAATCGCGCCAACCAAGTAAACATCGCATACGTCAACGCGCCAATTACCGTCATCGCCGCCATCGCCCAATACCACGGCAAGAGCGCTAAATACGATTGCAGACCCCATAGAGCCGCTATCGAAGCAATAACGATAAATAACGGCCGGTAAATTCGCGCCTGCGACAGCAGTATCAATCCGCCGATTGACACCAAAGTTACCGAAAAAATTGCTACATACAGCGGCGCATTCTGGCATAAATCACTATCGCCGCGGCACATCACCGCCGACGCGACCCGGCCAACCAAAATATACAACACCGTTAGTATTGCACCAGCGAATGCTCCATAGATAGCAGCTCGAATGATATCCTTTTTGTCCATCGGAATAAACGGCTCCAGCTTCACCGCTGCAGTCTCGTTTGCGTTGTTCATAGGTTTCTCCACATTAGTCATCTTACTAAGTTATTTTACTACATTCTTGCGTTTTTTGCTAGATGCAAGCTTAACATTAGGCCAATCCACGTACCACAACGCCCCCAAGCAAGCCACCGCCATGCCGCCGACAACATCAAGCGGCGTATGCACCAGCGCTAATATCCTGCCAACTCCAACTAGCAGCGCCATAGTTAGCATAATTATAGTAATCGAGCGGCGACGCAGCGCATACCAGACCGCCAGCACCAAAAACATCGCAAAAAGCGCGTGATCCGACGGAAATCCCGGATTATTCAGATAAGCCGCCCCCGGATTAACGCCAAGCAGCTCAAACGGACGCAACTGTTCAGGCTGATATATTAGCCCAAGGATTTTAGCAATCACATAAGACGTCAGTCCGGCCATCAGCACGCGAGAATAAATTTCATAGCGGCGCTTACTTTCAACCTTAAAAAATAGTTCATACAAAGCCAGCAGTACTAACGGAATCAGCAGCCAGTCGGCGATTATCTTAACCAGCCAAGCCACCTTATCGTTGCAGCTCCTCGACTAGTTGCTGGCGGGGGATAGGCTTATTCTCACCGGTTGCCATATCCTTCACTGTCGCGAAACGGCCGCGCACTTCTTCTTCGCCAATCAAGACTACCAACGGTATACCAAGACGATCAGCATAGCGCAGCTTCTTTTTTAACGGCACCGATTCGGTATTGAGGATTGTCGCCACGCCAGCTCGCCGCAGCTCGGCAGCTATTTGCAGCGCCTCACCGAATTGCGCATCATCAAAGGCCGCCACCATACAGCGCGCCAATGTCTGGCGACTACTAGACACGACGCCTGCCTCGCGTAGTTTATAGAATAAGCGCGACAGACCAATCGACACACCAACGCCTGGCAAACGTGTCCGCGTATAATTCTCGGCCAAGTTATCGTAGCGTCCGCCCGAGCAAACACTACCGACTTCTGGATAATCATCAAGCGTCGTTTCGTAGACTACGCCAGTATAATAATCCAGTCCGCGCGCAATCCGTAAGTCTAGCTGAATACGCTGCTCTGGCAAGCCCATGTTTCGCAGCATCGCCAGCAACTCACGTAATTTTGCCGTGCCAAGCGCGAAATCATCAGAATTGATCTCGTTTTTCATTGACTCTAGCTGCGATAAAATATCGTCGTTGCTACCGCTAATTTCTGTGAAAGCAACTACTTGCAAGACTTGCTTTTCACTAAGACCCAACTCGCGTAATTCCGCCATAAAATCTTGACGCGATATTTTCTCGATTTTATCGACTACTCGTAGTACATCCGCCGATACATCGGCCAAACCAATTCCAGCGAAAAAGCCGTTCAACACCAAACGATTATTGATGTGAATCGTGAACTCGCCGAAAGCAAACTGCTCAAAAATATCGTTGATTACCGCTGGAAACTCCGCATCGGCTGCCACGCTTTCCGAACCAATCACATCAATGTCGCACTGGTAGAATTCGCGGAAACGTCCAGCTTGAGCTCGCTCGGCGCGGTGCACTTTGCCAATCTGGTAACGCCGGAACGGGAAGACTAGCTGACCCTCATGCTCGGCAACATAGCGCGCCAGCGGCACCGTTAGGTCAAAACGCAAGCTCAAATCATTCTTGCCGCGCTCAAACCGATAGATCTGTTTCTCGGTTTCACCGCCGCCTTTCGCCAACAATACCTCGCTCAGCTCAATATCTGGCGTGTCCAGCGGCGCGTAGCCATAGCGCTCATAAGTTTCGCGAATAATGTCGCGCAAACGATTAAACTCTATTTGGTCGCCTGGCAGGTATTCGCTGAAACCACTCGGAATGCGGGGAGTAGTTGTCTTCATATCATTATTTCTTGGCTGGGGTGGAGGGATTCGAACCCCCGCATGCTGGGACCAGAACCCAGTGCCTTACCACTTGGCGACACCCCATTGTGCCTACCTTAATATATCACTATAGCGCCGTTATTTCAAATTTAGCCGCCGCAGTTTAGCAGTCAAATACACCGCAGCTGCTAGCCACGCGCCGGACAGTAGTAGACTAATCACCCCAGGCAGCGCCGCTACCGCGCCAAACAAACTAACTTTTCCCTGCCCGCCGCTCATCAGTACGACCGCGCTGATCGCCAGCCAAACGCTAGGCGTTAGCAGCACGCACGCGCCTGATATTTGCCGCTCTATCCTACCCAGCCGCGGCATAGACAACAAAAATGGCAAGGAAATAAATTCTAGCAAAACTATAGCAATCGCGGCGATAGTGCCGTCGCCAATCCCCAGCGATTCTAGAGTTTTTGGAAATTTCTCGAACCTAAACAATTGCACCAACATTATAATAATCGTCCAGAAACCTGCTGCCAGCGCCGCATACTGTGCGCGCTTCTTGAAAATTGTTGGCGGAAAAATATTAGCTATAAACTGTTTCATATTATTAGCATAGCATTTTTCCACACGATTTTTTATTTTTTGTCCAAAAAATGCTTGCTATTAAGCACAAAAACGTATATTGTATAGACAGCGAAGTTACAAAAACAAACACAAAAATGTATCGATCGCTCTCCGATAAATCCACCACAACAATGAAATACTCCTCTGCCTTGGCGAGGAGTATTTCGTTTCCTAGTTTAGTTGATGCTAGCTGGGCCTGCCCAGCACTAGCAAAACCGCTTTATTCCCCAGCCTTTTTGCTGTGTGCTGCCCGCCATTCGGCGATTTTGCCATGATGTCCGCTCAATAGTACCTCTGGCACGCGCAAACCTTGCCATTCCTCGGGCCGGGTGTATTGCGGGTATTCTAGCGTTTCGCCGTCGCTAAAGCTCTCAATCGCTGCGCTGTTTTCGCCGCCAAGTACACCAGGAATTAACCGCACAATCGAATCAATAATCGTCATCGCTGGCAATTCGCCACCAGTTAGCACATAATCGCCGACGCTAAGCTCTTGATCGACTAGCGCCATGATTCGCTCATCGTAACCCTCGTAGCGCCCGCAGATTACAATATAACCATCTTCGCTTTCGCTGTATTGCTGCGCCAGCGCCTGCCGCCAGCGTTGGCCGCGCGGCGTCATGATTAAAACTTTAGCGCCAGGGTCAATCTGTTTGGCCTGCTGCACCGCATTCCATAGCGGCTCGACCATCAGCAGCATACCGTCACCGCCGCCGTACGGCGTATCGTCGACCGTGCGGCGCTGGCCTAATCCAAACTGGCGCAGGTCAATCGTCGAAAGCTCAACATGGCCGTCTTTTTGCGCTTTCCACATCATCGAACTGCCGAACACGCCAGCGAACATTTCTGGAAATAAGGTGATCACCTGAATCTTTCTCATCTGTTATAGTGTAGCAAGTCTTGACACGGATGTCTATCTGTGATATATATAATATCAACTTTTGCTCAAGGTTTAATTCTAGGGCGAAAGTCGCCCTTACCTTGAGCAGAGAAAGGAAGGCGATCATGCCGACCGCCGTCGCTCCCAAGAAGCTCACCCTTCTTGAGCGTGTGTATCTGCACGCTCTGTCGAGACTCGTTAGGGCTCTTCTCAACGGATGGCCGCTTCGTGCGGCTTTCTGGAGAGGGTTTATCTCAGGCCTGGGTGGCCTGAGAAGCAACTGAGCCCGCACGAAAATAGCTCGCTGAAAATTGGTTCAACCTGGTTCGAGACGCAGATTTTGCATCTCCTGGGTTGAAACACCCAGTTCCAGCTTGAGCACGTTTTCGGCGGGCTATTTTCATGTCTTGCAATAATTTGCTGCAATCTAGACTTTATTGCCTAATAGTATTTGACTTCTACTACGTTATATTTTATCTATATATTTGTGCTTTTACAAAAAAGTTGTATAGTTATAATCGACACGTTTGGCTTTTCATATAATAGATTACGCTCGCCTTCTCGAAATTTCACCCCAACAAAAAAGCCGCCTCAAAAGACGGCTTTCTTGCACAAATAAGTCTCTCAAACCATTTGTTGGTTTGCTCGCAGTAGAGCTTTTGTACTTTGTTTTCGTTAGTTCAGGGTTCTCGCATGAACTTACTTATGATTATATATCAAGGTCGTCTAATTCTGCAAGCTCTTGGCGCGACTTTTTTGCGAAATCGCTTTCGGTTTCTGCGTTTTCTGCGTCATTTTCCACAGAATCACTAGTGGCGTTTTCCACATTATTATCCACGACGGCCGAATCGGCGTCCTCGCGCTCGTCATTATTGACGATTTTCAGGTTGTAATGAGCGGTATTTTTAGCACCCAACGCCCGCAGCAGCGTGCGCAGCCCTTGCGCGGTCGAGCCGCGGCGGCCAATCACCCGGCCCAAATCTTCTGGATTGACAGTTAGCGTCAGCAAAACGCCCTTCTCGTCGACAACCCGGTCAACAACCACATCGTCTGGATGTCCTACTAGTGATTTTACGATATATTCGACAAATTCCTGGTCAATGGTCGACATGCCCACGGTATCTCCTCCTTTGCGGTCACACGGTTACTATCGTACTTTTATTGTAACATGCTTTTGCTATGAAATCGAAAAACGCGCTCCAGCCATACAGTTAGAGCGCGCTAGTTCGTGGTTAAAAGCGTTAGACTTCAGCTGGAGCTTCTGCCTCTTCGGCAGCTGGCTCTTCTTTTGGCTGATTCTTGCGCAACTTTTCAGCGTTTTTGACCGCTTTGGTCTTGCCGCCCTGGAACTCTTTAACCCATTTCGGCAGCTTGACGCCAGCTTCTTTTAACAACTTCGCAACGCGCGGCGTCGGTTGAGCGCCATTATCAAGGTATTTTTGAGCAGCCTCGACATTGATATTAGCGTCTTTGGTGTGCGGGTTGTAGCTGCCGACATAAGCAACCACGCGGCCGCTCGATGGATGGCGCTGCGCCTCCTGGACGGCGACGCGGTATACCGGATAAGCCTTGCGGCCCAAACGTTGCAAACGAATTGCGAGCATAAAATTAAAACTTCCTTTACTTCACGTTAGTACTATTGTTACTTCTGTCATATTCTAGCGTGTTACGGGTAAAATGTCAACAAAGCGCCTAAGCCGCCGCCTAGACGCCTTTTCGTTCAGATCTAGCCTCATAGGCCAATTCAGACAGAAAACGCCGCTAGAGGGCGCAAAAACGGCCAAAACAGCTCAAAAATACTTAAAATTTGCAATTTTTGCGAAATAATTGCGAAAACCGTTGACGCGGTGATTCATATGTGATATATATATCAGCTTTTCGCTCAGAGTTACCTAAAGAGAGGGCGGAAGGTTGCCCTTTTTTGCTTTGTGCGAATCGATGATTTCTAGGAGGAAATCATGTACGACAACACCGCCTCCATCAGAAACGAGGTCACCGGACTCCGTAAGGATGTCGCCCACCTTCGTGAGGAGCGCGACAAGCTCCGCGAGGAGCGTGATGAGCTCCTCAAAGAGAACAAGAAGCTCCGCAAGGAGCTTGACGCCACCGAGGCCGTCGTGACACTGCTGAGCCTCATGGTTATCATGGCCATTAGCGAAGAGGACTAGTGCTCGCCGGAAAATAGCTCGCTGAACAGCGTTCAGCTTGAGCTCGTTCGGCGGGCTATTTTCTTTGGTTTATTGCTGCTTCTTATATTCTTCCAGCGCTGCCCGGGCGGCCTGCTGCTGAGCAGCTTGCTTGCTAGGGCCGATGCCTTTGCCCATCAGTTTGTCGCCGACATAAGCGCCAAGCGTGAAAACTTTATCGTGGTCTGGGCCGTCTTCGGCGATGACTTTGTAGACTGGCGTAGCGCCGTCAACGCGCTGGCTGATTTCTTGCAGATGGCTTTTGGGGTCGCGCCAAGAGCCGCTCTCTAAAATCCCGTCAAGCTTACTGATTGTGTGCTTCTCGATAAAGGCTGCCGCGGCATCATAGCCGCGCTCCAAATAAATCGAACCAATCACAGCTTCGTAAGCATTGGCTAGAATCTGATGGCGCGCCCGCTCGGAACCATGCTTCTCGCCGCGGCTCATCCGCACCAATGGCTCATAACCAAGCTCTTCGCCAGATTTAGCGTTGCTAGTGGTGTTAACTAGCGCCGCCCGCCAGCTAGTTAAAATGCCTTCCGGCTCGTCATAATGTTTATACAAATAATCCGTCACCACCAGCTCTAGCACGGCGTCGCCCAGAAATTCTAAACGCTCATTGTGCTCGCTCACCGATTTTTTGTGCTCGTTGACGTAGCTGCGATGCGTCAAAGCAGTAATCAGAAGCTGAATGTCTTTATATTCAAAACCTAATTTCTGCTTCGCCCAATCTTGGTACGGCCCGGTTGGCATACCACTCATCTTTCCTCCTTTTCATATTTTGTAAGTTTATAAGTTTTCTTGGCGGATCCGCGTTTTAGCTTTCAGCATTAGTTTGGCGATATCTTCGTATTCGATCAGCTCGAGCGCCTCGTTGAACGGGAACCATTTGATACCCTTCATCCAATCCTCTTTCTGGATTTCATCGCCGCTGGTACGAACGCGCACCAAATAAATTTGCGTCGTCATCAAAACGAGCTTGTCGAGACGGCGATAGCGAAAATGAATCTTGCCCAGCCAGCCTAGCATATCGACGTCGTGCAAGCCAGCTTCCTCGCCAATTTCGCGGCGAGCAGTCTGGACTGCTGTCTCGCCCTCCTCAATGTGGCCTTTGGGAATTGTCCAGCGGTCTTTGGCATCCTGAATCAGTAAAATCTCGATACCCGACTCGCCGTGACGGAAAATCACGCCGCCGCTAGTCGGCTCGCGGACGATTTCTTGGATAGACGCCGAACGCGACTTTGTTAAATATTTGCGTATATG
>JABCNZ020000036.1 GCA_013333845.2 Candidatus Saccharimonadota bacterium | reverse complement strand
GTCTGCCTGTTATCGATTATTTCCGGGGTATGGGCATTTTTGTGGTAAGCGCGACATGGCCGACGATACTTTTCCTGAGTTGTTTGAGACAATATTACGTAATAGAAAATGACTATAGAAGAAGAGGTTAGCTGACATAATCAGCAGCCTAGTTGCTTGATATAAGATATAATAGTACTTGTGAATAAACAACTACAGCAAAAGCTCAAAACTCTACCGCGCAGCCCCGGTGTTTATTTTCATAAGTCGGCGAGCGGAGAGATCATCTATATCGGCAAAGCAGCGGTGTTGAAAAACCGCGTGCGGCAGTATTTTCAGAGCGGCAAAGATTTTGATGCCAAAACTCGGGCGCTGGTCGCCGAAATTTATGATACCGATTGGATCGAAACCGAGAGCGAGATTGACGCGCTATTTCTAGAAAGCGAGATGATCAAGCGTTATATGCCGCGCTACAATATTCTGCTGCGCGATGATAAATCACAAACTTTCGTGCGAATTGATATGAAAAGCGAATGGCCGACGGTTACTTTTACGCGCAGCCCTACTGATGACGGTGCGACTTACATTGGTCCTTTTTATAGCGGCTTACCAGTTAAGAAGGCGTTGCGTTATTTGCGCAAAATTTTTCCTTATTATATCAAGCCGCCTAAACGCGAACACGCTAATTTAGAAGAGCAAATCGGTTTGGCGCCCAGTCTTGATATGACCAGCCACGAGTACAAGAAATCTTTGCGCAAGCTGATCAAATATATCGAGGGCGGGCGCGTCAAAATCGCGCAAGAAATTGAACGCGACATGAAGCGAGCGGCGCGCAACCAAGAATTCGAGACAGCGGCGCAACTTCGCAATAAATTGACATATTTACGCGAGCTGCAGCGGCGAATTATGTTCGGCGACCGCGAGTTCATTAATATTTCGAAAGATCGGGCACTATCGCAGTTAGCCGAGCTATTGAGTTTGCCAGCGCCGCCAGCGAGGATCGAGGGATATGATATATCGCACATGAGCGGCACCAACGTTGTAGCCAGCATGGTAGTCTTCACCAATGGCGCGAGCGACCGGACACATTATCGTAAGTTCAAGATGCACGTGCAGCGTAACGACGACACTGCTAATATGCGCGAGACTATCAGGCGGCGCTTTAGCGAGAAAAATCGTAAAGATTGGGGGATGCCGGATTTGTTGTTGATTGATGGCGGCAAAGGGCAGCTTGGTGCGGTACTCGACGAATTAGACAAGCTAGACGTTACGGTGCCAGTAATTGGCATAGCGAAGCGCGAAGAAGAAATCGTTGTCGCCAAGAATCGTTCGCATATTAACGACGATGACGCGCTGCTCGGCCAGTTGATGAAAGAATCGCGTCCTGGCATTAGTGTGCTGGATTCTGGTGATTTTTACTTAATTAATTTGCATGCTGGGCAGCAAAATGCTGGTTCGCACTCGCGAAATCTGCGCGGCAGCGATACTATGAGTGAATATGATGATGTCGTAAAGCTATTTCAACGTATTCGTGACGAGGCGCACCGTTTTGCCGTCAGTTATCATACAACGCTCAAGCGCAAAGGCGCCACCAAAAGCGAGCTTGACGACATTCCTGGTGTCGGTCCGGCGACGCGGCGCAAATTACTGCGGCGCTTTGGCAGTATGCGGGCAGTTAGGCGAGCTAGCCAAACGGAAATTTGCGATGCTATCGGGCAAGCGCTAGGAACTCGCGTCTATGAGGCTTTTTGCCACCAGAGCGGCGATATGCCGCAACTATGAAAAATACGGCTGATGCGGTATACTGTAGCAGTATGAGTAAACAATTTATAGCTTTTATTCTCCGGTGGATACTGAACTCGCTGGGGATTTGGGTAGCGGTGCGGATTTTTGGTACGGGTTATAGCAATGCTCAAATCGATTCTAGTTTGGTGGCCTTTTTCGGCGCCGGGCTGATTTTTTCAATTATCAATGCGACACTTAAGCCGATTGTGATGATTTTGTCGTTGCCGATGATTTTGGTAACGCTTGGCTTTTTCACGATAGTTGTTAACGGTTTTTTGGTTTGGCTATCATTGATGCTGGCGCCAGGCTTGCAAATGACGTTCTTGAATTCGATTTTTGCAGGCTTGATATTAAGTTTGGTAAACTATGTAGTAAGTAGTGTTCTGGAGCTCAGTTATCACGACGAACGAGAGGAGAAATCATAAAATGGACGTAACGCTAACTTTGCAAATTGTTATGGTAGTATCGGCGGTGCTGATGATAATTTCGGTTCTGCTGCAGCAGCGCGGGGCTAGCCTGGGCGCTGGATTTGGCGGTTCTGGCGAATTGTATACGACGCGGCGCGGTCTCGATAAAAACCTGTTTGAAGTAACGATTTTCTTGGCTGCAGCGTTTGTGATGTCGATTGTGGCACTGTTGGTTCTGCCGAACTTATAGATAAATCAAGGGTGGATATAAATGAGTAAAGCAAGTAAAGGCAAACTGAGGCTGGGCTACAAGCGGCTAGCGCTGAGAGTCAAGCATGCCGAAGGCGCCACGCAGCGCCATGCTAGCCGCTTTATTCTGCGGCGTATTGAAAATGTCCGCTTAGTGATGACCGAGATTATGATTTGGCTGGCTGCTATAGCCTTGTTGATAGCTGGCTTGGGTATTCAGTATTCCTGGAATTCGCAAGGTAGCAAGAAGGATGGCGCTAAATCTGGCGGCGTGTATGTCGAGGGAGTGATTGGCAATATTAGCACGCTTAATCCTTTGCTAGCGGCTAGCGAGCCTGAACAGGCGGTATCACGGCTGTTATTTTCGTCTCTGTATAATTACGATGTTACCGGAGCGTTGCATACTGACTTGGCCGAATCAATGACGGTAAAAGATGACAAAGTCTATACAATCAAGCTGCGCAATGCCGTCTGGCACGATGGTAAAAAGTTGACTGCCGAGGACGTTGTATATACAATTAATCTGATCAAAAACCCGCAAGTGCGTTCGCCTTTGCGAGTTAACTGGTTAGACATTTCGGCGCGGGCGATTGACGATTCAACGGTAGAGTTTATGCTACCAGCGGTGTATGCTGGGTTTTCGCACGCCTTGACTTTTCCGGTAATACCAAAGCATATTTTGCAAACTGTTAGTCCGTCGTCAATGCGCGAAGCTGATTTTAGCAGCAACCCGGTCGGCAGCGGACCATTTGCGGTTAAACGAGTTCAAACTAGCGAGTCAACTAGCTCTACCGACGTGGTGCGGATGGAACCGAATACCAAATATTACGGAGCAGTTTCGACTTTGTCGCGCCTGGAGCTGCGAGCTTACGGTAATGAATCGCTGTTAGTTAAGGCTGTAAATAGCGGCGAGGTTTCGGCGGCTTCGGGTTTGTCTTTGTCGGCTGCTGATAACATTAAATCTAAACAGTACTCGACTAAACATTGGCTTCTCAATAAAGGCGTCTATCTTTTGATGAACAATCGCAGTCAAACACTTCAAGATGCTAGAGTTCGCCAGGCTTTACGCTACGCTACTGATACTTCATCAATTCGCGCAACTGTCGGCGACAATGTGGCGCGGCTAGACACGCCGATTTTGCAAAGTCAGATTGCGCAAAAACTGCCGGCAGCGCCAGATTATAATTTAGATAAGGCCAAAGCGCTGCTCAAAGAAGCGGGCTGGACTTATAACCAGGGCCAATGGAAGGGCAAGGATGGCCGGCCGCTGGCGGTTGCTGTGACAACTTCGTCTGGGCGCGATGAATACAAGAAGATAGTCGATGTACTTAAACAGCAATGGTCAAAGCTTGGCGTTGATGTCCAGCTGCGCGAAATCGATACCAGCTCGACAACTACTAGCTTCGTACAAAGCGTGTTGCAGCCGCGCGACTACGATGCTTTGTTGTATGAATTGGAGCTTGGCGCTGATCCAGACGTTTTTGCCTACTGGCATTCGTCGCAGGCTAGCGCTTCTGGTTACAATTTTGCTAATTACTCTAATCGAACAGTTGACAACGACTTGGTTGGCGGGCGTTCGCGCACTAATTCAGCTCTGCGGGCAGCTAAGTATATTCAGTTTGTTAATCAATGGCTGAACGATGCGCCAGCAATTGGTTTGTATCAATCTGTCGGCAGCTACGTTTTGAACAATGGCGCGTCGATTGTTGAGCCGCGCGGTTCTCTAAATACCATGAACGATCGCTACGCTGACGTAACGACGTGGTCTACGGGTAGGGCTTCTGTTTACAAAACGCCGTGAGGTTAGTATAATTATAATCACGCCAATTAAAGCACTATGCACTGGTGGCGGAATTGGTAGACGCGCTAGCTTGAGGGGCTAGTGGCCATTGCGGCCGTGGAAGTTCAAGTCTTCTTCAGTGCACCAAATATACATCATGAAATCGTTGCTCTGCCAGCGATTTTTTCATAGTTAATATTCAAAGAGCAACTGTAGTTTGGTATAATAAAGCAGACGGCGCGTTGGCGGAGCGGTTACGCAGAGGTCTGCAAAACCTTTTAGACGAGTTCGACTCTCGTACGTGCCTCCATAAAATTACAAGCGCGAGTGGCGGAATTGGTAGACGCGAGAGACTTAAAATCTCTTGACCAAAAGTCGTGCGGGTTCGATTCCCGCCTTGCGCACCATAGCTTATTTATGAAACAGCAAAAGAAACATAATACTCCGAAGCATTACGGTAGCGCATTTCTTGATTGGCTTACCGAGAAGTGGTATTTGGCGCGCTATCGCAATGTGCGTTTCCTGCAGCGGCGGCCGCATCGCAGCTTTCGGCGGACGCGGCGGCGAGATTATCGCCGCAGTTTGCGTTTGCCTGGGTATATTGCTTTTACTCACTATGTCAATCGCGTGTTGTGGAAGAGTAAAGGTCTGTTCTTGTCCATGATAATCTTGTATGCGCTGATAATAATTTTTCTAGGAATTATTACTAGCCAGTCAACTTATGATTCAATTGGCAAGCTAGTATCCGAGTCGCTGGGCAAGATTTTCGATGGCGGCGTAGGACAGTTGCTAAATGCTGGTATGCTGACATTTTCGTCACTGGCGATTGACACAACGTCGCTGCGGGCTGAACAGGGAGTTATGCTGGCGCTGCTTGTGTTGATGACTTGGCTAACGGCGGTGTGGTTGCTGCGCGAAATTCTACTTGGGCTTAAGCCAAAATTACGCGACGGCTTGTACAACGCAACTGCACCGTTGATATCGACGTCGGTGGTATTATTGATATTGCTAATTCAGCTATCGCCAGTTGGTATTATGGCGCTGGCGTATTCGGCGTTGGTATCGGTGCATATATTAACAGAAGGTTTCGGTATGATGTTATTCGGACTGCTGGCGGCAAGTGTATTAACGCTTGTACTCTATTGGGTGACCAGTACGATTATTGCGCTAGTCGTGGTGGCTTTGCCTGGTATGTATCCGATGCGGGCAATCCAGGCTGCTAGCGACTTGGTGGTTGGCCGGCGACTAAGGATTATGCTCAGGATAGTTTGGGCGTTTGTCTATAGCTCGGTGATATGGTGTGTTGTGATGGTGTCGTTGGTATTGCTAGAGCGCGGATTATCGTCAAAGCTGAAGTGGCTCGAATCGGTACCAATCGTGCCATTTGCTGGCGCGTTTATGATGGCGCTGTTGTTTGTCTGGCTGGCC